>JAAYGB010000023.1 GCA_012727955.1 Bacillota bacterium | reverse complement strand
TAATGGGCATGGACCCCAGCAAAGACCAATCCTGGAATCCCGTCAAACACGCCACCCTTCAGTACATAGAACTTCAGAAAGTCAATGACAGGACGCAGAAACAGGTCCCAATACCCACACTTCCTCCTCTGATCCAACGGTGTGTAGCAGTGAAAGGAGAATTCGACCCGTGACTTACGCTATGGACTCACTGTTTCGCTACTCTCGTCTTTGTGATGCAAACCGATGGAATATGCTAGTCCAGCTAGGCAACACATGGACGTTCCCACTAAAGTACGTAAGAAGGCGGTATCAACCAGCCCATGAATCAGGACAGTTACAGCAGCGAGTAGGGTACCTAGAGAAATCCCGAATTCTAAGTCCTGATCTGACGTGCTAAGCTGCGCATAGATCACCCTACATATCAATACGCCTAACCAAAGACAAGCACCAAAACCCAGCAAGCCCAATTCCGCAAGAACCTGAAGGAATACACTGTGGGCACTCACGAAATCTCCGGCACCAGGCAAGCGAAACTTCTCATATTGAGCAGAAAATCCCCCAGGCCCTTGACCCACTATTGGGCTATCGAGAAACATATCCCAGGCTGTTTGCCACAGTAGAATTCGTTGCCGATTGGAACTGTTTTCGAGATCAGCGATCTGCCGGAAACGCTGAAATAACATGTCGGGGGTGAGTGCAACCAGTACAACACAAATGATTAAGCTAACTACTAGCACCGCTTTCTTGTTCTTGGCTTTGCTCATAAGCATCGTGAACAGGACAAATCCAGATGCCACTAATCCGATAATAGCACCCCGAGAAAAAGTTACCACAGTTGCACCAAGCCCTAGCAACGTGGTACAAGAGAAAACGAACTGCCACAACCGACTCTTGACACCGGTCAGTAATCCCACACTCAGTGCTGTGAGTACAGCAAAATATCCTGCAACAACATTGGGATTATAGGAAAACGAATACACTCGTCGGATCGAGAGCCAGCCATACTGATAAATTCCGTATCCGGCTGAGATAAGACCAGTAACCAGCATGATTGCAGTCAGCCATCGCCGCCGTGAGTCGGTCCGTGCCGTCAATGCTACAGCCACAAACACCGTCACATACTTAACCAAGGGGCTAAGAAATTTGTGCAGACCCCTTCCTTTGTCAGCTGCAAAGAACAGCGAGAGAAGTCCTGCAATCAATAGGGCCAGGATAGGTTGCCAGATACCCCGATCGAGGCCCCTGACACTACGGGTGATGACAAAAGTCGCAACAAGAACAATCAGAATCAGTCCTGCAAAGATGTTAATACCGGCTTCTGAAAAAGGAATTACAACAAACAAAGCAATGATCAGTCCATACAAAACCTTATCCAAAATATCAAGGGTCCGTTGTTGCATAAGATTCCTACCTTTCTACATCACTGCACAAGGCAAGTACTAGAGAAAACTCCTTCTATGTTTCCCTCGATTCCTCTGCGGAGAGCGGCTTTGTCTTCCACCGGCGATGGATCCAGAACCACTGCTCTGGATACTGGCGAATAGTATCCTCTAGGGTTGTAGTCAACTCTTGCAGCTGGTTCTGCATCTCCTCAATCGAAGCATCGGGCGCAACCTGTCGCGGTGGACAAAATACCAGTCTGTAACCGGGACGACCAGTGCGAACGAAAAAGGCGGGCACGATCGGAGCTCCCAAGCGCTGGGCCAGCTGCACCGGTCCAGAAAAGGTCGACGAAGGCTGATTGAAAAAGTCGACAAACCATCCCCTGCCTCTGGCATCCTGGTCCGCCAACAGGGCCAACATCCGTCCCTGCTTCAAGGCCCGAAAGGCTGCTCGCAGGGAAAAACCACGCTCGTGAATCCGAAGGCCGTATTGGCGTCGAACTTCAGCCATGAACTCGTCTGCCCCCGAACTATTCTGCTTGCGGGCTACTGCATCCACAGGATAGCCCAAGCTAGCCACGACTGCCCCCATCAGCTCCCAATTGCCAAAATGACCGGTGAAGACCACTACTCCCTTTCCCTCTGCCAGAGCCTGTTCTAAATGCTCGATGCCCTCGATTTCAACATGCCGATGGACAAATTTCTTAGTGACCCTGGGAATCAGCAGGATTTCTGCTGTGGTAAGGCCCAGGTGAGTAAAACAGCTGCGGGCCAGTTTCCTCGCCTCATCGGAACCAAGCTGCAAAGCCTTTTTGATGTTACTTTCAGCTACTTGGCGTCGACTCTTTAGACCATGGTACAAGAGCCAACCCAGAACTTTGCCCACCTTGAGCACAAGCCCGTAGGGTAAATGCACAAAGACATTGGCCCTGATCCAGAGAAACAGATTCATCCACTTGTTCATAGTAAATTCCTCATATCATGCTGCGAAGAAGGTCCTTCCAGCGATGCTGAGACTTCAGTATCAACTCGATCAGTTCCCGAACGGCACCTTCCCCGCCCTTCGCTTTGGTAACTACATCGGCATACCTCTTGACCTCCGCCACCCCATCGGCCACTGTAGCTCCCAGCCCCACCCGACGGATAATCGCCAGATCATTAAGGTCGTCTCCGATATAGGCCACTTGACTGGGCTCCAGCTGATACTTCTCCAACAGCTGTGCCATCACCGCCCACTTATCATCAATGCCCTGATGAACCTCCTCGATCCCCAACTCCCTAGCTCTGATGGTGACTATCTGCGACTCCCGACCGGTAATAATCGCAAAGACGATCCCTGCCCTTTGGGCCAAACGAATCCCAAGGCCATCCCGGGGATGGAAGCATTTCAGCTCTTCTCCATCGTTACCAAGAATAATCCGCCCATCGGTGAGTACTCCATCGACATCGGATACAACCATCTTGATTTGACGGGCTTTTGCGTACTTAATCTAGATCACCCCAGCCTTCAGTAAGTCTTGAATATTAACCATGCCGGTGGGACGGCCTTGGCCATCGATTACCGGTAGATGGGTAATCTCCTTATCTTCCATAATCCTCACTGCTGTGGTTGCCAGCTCATCCTCGGTAATGGTGATGGGATTACTGGTCATCACCGATGTTGCGGGATTGTTGAGGATGTTATCAGTAGCAGCTTCCAATCCTCGACGAATGTCGCCATCGGTGATAATCCCCAGCAAGATCCCGTCTTCATCCACCACACTGACCGCACCCATTCGACTGGAGGTCATCGCAAAAAGGGCCTGCTGAACTGTAATATCCTGGGACACAATGGGATTAGCCGACCGGACCTGCATCACATCCCGGATCCGCAGCAGCAAACGCCGCCCAAGACTTCCCCCAGGGTGATAAACCGCGAAGTCCTCGGGACGAAAATCCCTGGCCCGCAACAGGGCCATAGCCAAGGCATCGCCGTAGGCCAAGGTGGCCGTGGAACTTGAAGTCGGTGCCAACCCCAAGGGACAGGCCTCCCGCTCCACCCGACATTCAAGAATGTAATCCGCCAACTCAGCCAGGGTGGAATGGCGATTACCCGTCATCGCCACCACCGTCGCTCCAATTCGCCGAATGCTGGGAAGCAGCGCCAAGACCTCACTGGTCTCTCCGCTGTTAGACAGCATCAAGACTATGTCATCACCGGTGACCATCCCCAGGTCCCCGTGGACACCTTCCGCGGGATGGAGGAAAAAAGACGGAGTTCCAGTACTGGCAAAGGTTGCGGCCAGTTTGTTGGCAATGTGCCCCGTCTTGCCGATTCCCGTTACCACCAAACGCCCGGGACAATTGAGAATCAACTGGACAACAGTCAAGAATTCCTCCCCAATTCTTGACTGCAGGGAAAGAATTGCCTCTCCCTCCATCTTCAGGACTCTTCTAGCTTCCGAAAGAATTACCTCTTTGTCAATGGTTGTTTGTCGCGTTGCCATCTTCTAGTCATCCTTTGTCCAAGTCTTACCACGACTTAACTAGGGTATCGATTTCCTTTACCTGACGCAGCAGATCCTCTAGCTGATCTAAGGGAACCATGTTGGGTCCGTCACTCTTGGCCTTATCCGGACACTCATGGACCTCCAAGAACAGGGCATCGATACCCACCGCGGCGGCAGCCCTGGCCAGAGTCGGCACAAATTCCCTTCGGCCCGCGGAGGAAGTACCGGCCCCTCCCGGGAGTTGAACACTATGGGTGGCATCAAAGACCACAGGGTATCCGGTAGCTCTCATCCGAGGCAAAGCCGTCATGTCCACCACCAGGTTATTGTAGCCAAAGGTCACTCCCCGTTCCGTAAGGAGAATCCTTTCATTTCCAGTACCCTGGACAATCTTCTCCACGACATTATCGATATCCCAAGGAGCCAGAAACTGCCCCTTCTTGACATTAACCACCGCCTGGGTCCTGCCCGCGGCGAGAAGCAAATCCGTTTGCCGACACAAAAAGGCGGGAATTTGGATAATGTCCACCACTTCTCCGGCGACCTTGGCCTGCTCTTCGGTGTGAATATCCGTCAACACGGGGAGGGAGAATTTCTCTTTGATCCCCTGCAAGATGCGTAATCCTTCCTCCAGACCTGGGCCCCGAAAACCCTGCAGAGAAGAGCGATTGGCTTTGTCAAAGGAAGCTTTAAAGACGTAGGGTACCCCTACCCGGCCAGCAATCTCCTGAATCCGTTGAGCAGTGGTTTCGACCTGATCCTTGTCCTCGATGACACAAGGGCCGGCGATTAGGACAAAGGGACGATTACCACCGATCTTGACGGCATCGTTAACGACTACTTCTTTAACCATCGTAGTACCTCCCTGTACGGATCCCTTTCTCGATTTCATTGGGCAGTCGCTAGAATTTGTCTTACTCGCTCTAAATCCTCTACGGTATCGACACCGATGGACTGGTGGGTGGTTTCCACCACCATAATCTTGTATCCATTCTCCAAGGCCCGCAATTGCTCCAGCTTTTCCGAGGTTTCCAAAGGAGTCGGTGCCAACCGAGCAAAGGTCAAGAGAAATTCCCGGCGGTACACATACAACCCAATGTGTTTATAATACACCGGGGAACCATCGCTATCCCGATTGTAGGGAATCGGAGCTCGGGAAAAATACAAGGCCAGACCCTTCTGATCGGTAACCACTTTAACAACGTTGGGATTGGTAACTTCACTGGGATCTTCAATCCGATGCTTCAAGGTTCCCATGGGCAGATCAGGATCGGCCATCAACGGCTGCACCGCCGCATCGATGGCCTCAGAGGCTAACAGTGGTTCATCGCCCTGAATATTCACAATCAAGTCACTGTCAAGATTGGCCGCCACTTCTGCTAACCGATCGGTACCCGTGGGATGCTCCGGAGAGGTCATCACTGCCCGTCCCCCAAACTTCTCCACGGCAGCCATGATTCTGGCATCATCGGTGGCCACTATCACTTCGCTGAGCGTAGTGGCACTGGCAGCCCGTTCATATACGTGCTGAATCATCGGCTTGCCCGCTAACTCCGCCAGGGGCTTTCCAGGAAACCGAGTTGAGCTGTATCGAGCCGGAATAATACCGGTTATTTTCATCTTCCACACCTCATCTTCTCCTCCAGCTGATTCCCTTCCAAAGGAATCAGCTTAAGGGGCTATGCCTCTTAAATAGCGGGAAAACTTCCCCGGGTCCACGGGCTCCAGCCCAATAGTTAATACCCAAAAATCAACGCCGGACCGGGCAATCTCCGCTGCAATCTCCGGCGTAAACTTAACGGCATCCTTTTCCGTCACCACTACCCCTGCCGCCTGACAACTCTGAGCGGCGTCGGCCATCTTGGCAATGTCTTGCCGGGTATAACTGTGATGATCGGGAAAATCCAGACGCCTAATCACCTCGGCTCCCACGGAGTTCAAGGTCTGAGCGAAGGCCGCAGGATTGCCGATTCCACAGGCAGCGACAACGGATCGGCCCGCTAAGGAATCTACCGGCAAGGGATTTCCTCTATCTATTCCGGTCTCCGCTAACTTAAGAAGGGCCTTGGGCCGATGGACACTGGCAAAGATCGGTGCCTGGGGCGCCAAATCAGCCAGCTGCGACTCCAGCTGCCGAAGCTGAACTTGGTCGATCTGGTCGGTGCGAGTGATGATGATACTATCGGCCCGGGACAGGGCAGATACCGGTTCCCGCAGCCATCCCCGGGGCAGGACTCGTCCATTTCCAAAGGGACTTGTCCCGTCTATCACCACAATGTCAACATCCCGCTCCACCTGCCGGTGCTGAAACCCATCATCGAGAATTATAATATCGGGAGCCAGGGTGTCAATGGCCTTGGCCCCGGTCAAGGCTCGTTTCTTACCGGAAATGACCGCAACTCCCGGCAGGCTTTTGGCTAAAAGCATCGCCTCGTCCCCGGCGCCGGCTACCTCCTGCCGTACCGATTGGTAATCGGAGACGATCACCCCGTCCTCCGGTAGCTTCTCCGTAGCCTGGTACCCCCGGGTAAGAATGCAAATGCGGTATCCCATGGCATGCCAGAAACGGGCCAGGTACTGCACCACTGGAGTTTTTCCCGTTCCCCCTGCAGTAATGTTGCCCACGCTGACCACAAGGCAAGGCAAGCGGGTAGAAGTCACCCACCGCTGCCGGTAGGCCAGATCCCGCAGGGAAATCACCGACTGATACACCCAGGATAGTCCCGTCAAGCCGGCCAGTGTCATCCTCTCGGCCGGCTTCTTTGGAGTCGGATTTGAAACTAAATCTATTAAGTACTGCTGCAGTCCTTCGCCCATACTCCATTCCACCCAAGAGATATTAACAACCTACTGCTCTTGCCACTGGCCCTCATAGAGTCGGTGATAGAATCCCCCTTTGGCCAGCAGCTCCTGATGGGTCCCCACCTCTACGATTTGCCCCCGGTCAAGCACAACGATCTTGTCAGCTTCCACAATGGTAGATAATCGATGGGCAATCACCAAGGTGGTGCGATCCCGCATTAGATTTTCCAGAGCCTCCTGGACCAAAGCCTCGGATTGGGTGTCCAGGGCGGAGGTCGCCTCATCGAGAATTAAGATGCGGGGGTTTTTCAAGAGCGCTCGGGCAATGGCGATGCGCTGACGCTGCCCCCCTGACAGACCCACACCCTTCTCGCCGATGATGGTGTCATACCCATGCTCCAAGGCGCTGATAAAACCATGGGCATTGGCGGCCTGGGCGGCGGCGACTACTTCCTCCCGATCAGCCCCGAGATTTCCATAGAGAATATTATCGTAAATAGAACCGGCAAAGAGCACCGTTTCCTGGGGCACAACGGCGATGGCCTGCCTTAGGGAGGCAAGACTCAAGGTTTTGATGTCATGCCCATCAACTAAGATTTCGCCAGAGGTAACTTCATAGAACCGGGGAATAAGATCTGCTAGAGTCGACTTGCCGGCTCCACTGGGGCCCACTAAGGCCACGGTTTCACCGGGCTCGATCTCCAGGTTGATATCTCGAAGCACCAATTCCCCAGGATGGTAGCCAAAGCTGACATTTCTTAGTTCAACCCTGCCTGGGGTATCCGATGGCAGCTCCTTGGGATTGGCAATCTCAGTGATGGCCGGCCTTTGATTGAGTAAATCGACTATGCGATCTGCGGCCGCCAAGGCATTTTGCACCGTATGGGACAAGCCGCTGAGAGCCTTAAGGGGATTGATAATCATCAGGGCCAGAGTGAAGAAGGCGATCAACTCCCCCGGGGTCATGGTGCCCCGGATTACCTCATACCCTCCAAACCACAACACCAGAGTGAAACCCAGTGAAGCCAACAGCTCCACCATGGGAGACAAAGTGGCGGTCAACTGGGCGTTCTTCCGATGAGCGGCAAAGTTGGCCTCGTTTTCCCGTACAAAGCGATTGAACTCATAGTCCTCTCTAACAAAGGACTTGACGATCCGAATTCCCACCAGCCCTTCGTGGAGAACATCGTTAATGTCGGCAACGCTTTCCTGGATCCGCCGACTCATCCCCCGAATCCGGCGACTGTACTTGCGATAGACATAAACAATGCTGGGAAAGACTGCCAGAATTAACACCGTCAACTTCGGATTGAGGTACAACAAATACCCCATTCCCACCACCAGGGTAATCAAGTTATAAAACACATTAATGGCCCCGGAGACGATGGCGCCTTCCAAGATGGCGACATCGTTGACTGTTCGGGACATGATCTGCCCCACTTTGTTCTTGTCGAAAAACTCCATGGACATCGACTGTAGGTGCCGGTACAAAGCTTCCCGCAGATCCTTCATCGTTCGCTGCGCCACATAGGTGGTTAAGTATCGTTGTCCATAGTAGGCAATGCCCTTGAAGAGAAACATCCCCACCAAGGTCAGCGAGATTAGGGTCAACGGTCTCAAGGAATGTCGGGAGGTAGCGATACTGTCAATCATCGTATCCAAGAAGTCCTTGAAGAGCTTAAAGAAAAAAACAGTAACTAAAGAATGAGAAATTGTTGCCCCAATCCCAGCTACCAACCGAGTCTTGTACGGGCGGATAAAGCGCAATAGATCAATGTTCCTCAAGTCTAGTCCCCTTTCCCGGCGGCTTGGTTCCTGTGGCAATGGGTCCTGCTACCGGCCATACCTACTGACAATGCGCTCGATGATCCCGGTGGTTGACTGTCCTGCCTCTAGATCCACCAGCTCCAGCCTAGCCCCCACCCGGCGAGCCGTTTCCGCTTCTGGTAGAGGCTTGCTGCGATAGTCCCCACCCTTGACATAGACGTCGGGGCGGATTAACTCCAGCAGTGAGTTAGCCGTTGGTTCATCAAACTCCACCACATAATCCACCGGCTTAAGGGCAGCAATCACTTCCATCCGATACTCCGCCGGATTGATGGGACGCCCCGGATCCGAGATTTTCCTGACCGCGGCATCGGAGTTAATTCCCACTATTAATACAGTGCCAAAGCTTTTGGCCCGCTGTAGATAACGGACATGACCGACGTGAACCAAATCGAACCGGCCGTTGGTAAAGACGATGCGTTCTCCCTTTTCTCGCAGCTGCGCCACAATTTCCCGCAGCTCAGATGTGCTGACTACTCCCACTTTTCTCCCTACCTTCCCTAGCTGGTGATCACAGGATCCTTGGATTGACTGCGATTGTATTCTTCCACTGCCCTCTGCAATTCATCGAATTTGACGGTGACGGTGCCGATCCGGCGAATCACGATACTGGCCGCGATGTTTGCCAACAGCGCCGCCTCCCGGATGGAAGCTCCAGCGGCCAACCCCGCGGTCAAGCCCGCGATCACAGTGTCGCCCGCTCCTGTCACATCATAGACTTCACTGCGATTGAAGGCAGGAATGTGGTAGACCAGATCGTCGGACTGGGCAATGGTCATACCATCCTCTCCCCGAGTGACCACCGCTGCCTGTAACTGCAGTTGCCGCTGCAGGCTTTGGGCTATCATCTCCGCGTCCCGGTCCGTGACTAACCTTCTGCCGGTGAGGGCTTCACTCTCCGGTTTGTTGGGAGTAGCCACCGTCGCCCCGGAAAACCTCGGCAGATCATATCGAGAATCCGCGGCTGAAACGATTCCCCGGCGATTTGCCTCATCCACCAAGGCTTTGGCTAACGTCGCCGGGAACAGCCCATAGCCATAATCGGAAAACAACACCGCGTCGATCTCACCGATGGTCTCCCGTACGTAGACCAAGAGTTGCTCTGCGATCCCTGGCTCAATCTCTGTCTTGATCCCCTGGTCAATCCTAACCACCTGCTGCTTGATGGATCCCGGCTCCCCAGCCCAGACCCTGGTCTTGGTGATGGTGGGGCGTTCGGGATGGACGATCAGGCCTTCGGTACAGACACCCTTGTCCTCCAAGAGGCTGCGCAGTCCTTTACCGGTGGCATCGTTGCCCACTACCCCCACTGCATAGGCCTTAACTCCCATATCCACTAGATTAGCAATGGTGTTGGCCGCACCTCCGGCGAGAATCTTCGTCTCTTCGTGCTCCAAGATCAACACCGGTGCCTCCCGGGAAATGCGAGTGGGAATCCCGCTGACAAACTGGTCTGCGATCATATCTCCGATTACCATCACTTTGGCCTGCTTCAGATTCTGCAAGATTTGAGGTGAGATCACGCTTGTCCTCCTTCCTCGCTGTCTTGAAGAATCCACTGCACCGCAGCCAAGAGATCGTCACAGATGTAATCTGGCTTCACCGTCCAGCTGTCCCGTTCGTATTCATAGCTGCCCAAGCCATACCCCGTTAATACGAAAATTCCCTTGGCTCCCACCCGATGGGCTACCTCGACATCAGTGATCTTGTCTCCAATCATATAGGAACGAGATAAGTCCACATCCAATTCCTCTTGAGCCTGAAGCAGCATCCCGGGATTGGGCTTTCGGCATTGGCATTCCTGCCGGTAGCTTCCTTCCCCTACCCGAGGATGGTGAGGACAGTAATAGATAGCATCGAGTTTAGCGCCCTCTGCCGCGAGCAAATCCTCCAACCGCTGATGAGTCTGGTGGATGCGTTCCTCAGGAAAATATCCCCGAGCTACTCCGGCTTGGTTGGTAGCCACGATGGCCAAAAGCCCATGCTGATTCAGCAGCCTAATCGCCTCGGCACTGTTGGGCAGCAACTCCAGACGACTGGGATGATTGACATAGCCCACTTCCTTCGTGATTGTCCCATCTCTATCCATGAAAACTGCTCGCTGCATGTTAGACACCCTTCCCAAAGCCTTCCTGGCGTCACTAATTACTCCCATCAAATTACCTTGTTCAAAGCAATATTGGGTTCTTTCCCAACAAAATCCTGCCTCCACCCACAAAACCACCTGCAGTCTTTTCCAGTAGAACAAATTTGGCTGATTTCCCAACTTTTGTTACAATCACCTCAGAGCATTACCCATTGTCCTTAGTTTGACGCATTGGGGACGTTACGATGAATGAGCAGGTGATCCGATGAGGTTCTTCCAAAAAGTATATCGATTGGTGGCACAAATTCCCCCGGGGCAGGTGGCTACCTATGGCCAAATTGCCGCTTTGTTAGGCAATCCCCGCAGCGCTCGAGCCGTGGGCTGGGCGATGCGAGCCGCTCCCCAGGAGCAAAATCTTCCCTGCCATCGGGTTGTCCGCCAGGATGGGGGCCTAGCCCCGGGATTTGTCTTTGGAGGCACGGCGATTCAGCGGGCGATTTTAGCCGAGGAAGGGGTTTCCTTCCTGCCCAACGGCAAAATCGATTTATCCCAACATCTGTGGGACTGCTCCTGTCTTGACACAGACCCTAAAAAGCACCTATAGTCAAAGAAGAAGCAATCATGTCGTCCCACCGATCAAACTAGGGGGGTTTTTTGTGTTTAAGAGACTTAAGAGACTAACTAGACGAGGCATGGGAGCCTACGGAATGTTTGATCCCAATGAATACCTATTGTCCACGGGCCGCCTGGCAACGGGTTTTGGCTTATTCGGATTAGCCCTAGGGCTGATCCTCAGTATTCCCACCGGCACCGATGCTTTGTCAATCATAGCTGTTACCGTTATCTTTGGTTATCTAGGGGTCACGGGATTTTGGGGAGCTTACAATATTGATCGCTGGTTTCGTAAATACCGCTATCGCATGCCAAAGCCCGCCTGGTATGTACTCAGAGTCCTATTCATCATCCTGGGCATTATCGGCGGCGCCCTTGGATACGGTGCCATCGAACACTTCATCTTGCTGCTGGCCATGGATGCCCCCTTGGGACTCTTTGGAGCTCAGCTGATTCTCTTGCCCTTTGCCGGGCGCAAGCTCGGGCAATTGATGAAATATAACCCAGCAACTGCGGATCCCTTTAGGGATCACATTGATCTGGAATAATTGGTCAGGACAATTGCTCAGACCCCACCGCCTTACGGCGTGTGGGGTCTTTTCCTTCTACAGTCTATGGCAGTTACGTGCGACCACAGTCTAAAGATTCCAAAACCCTACCCATTAGTGCTAAAAATATGCTCACAACTACTAGGGCCAAAAGGTACTTATAGCAATATAATCAGCTAAATTTGATAAAACTCTGCCTCGGATTTTAGCCCATTTTGACTGGGCCAAGCTATTGTATGTCTGAGATCGAAAAACCAAGCAGGTATTTGAGTGAAAAAACTGATGTTAGCTTTGGCGATGGTGTTAGTCCTTTCAAGTCTGGCCTTTGCATCTGGAGGCTCTTCTGCGGAGACGGAATTGGTGATCAATATTCTGCCCTATTCCGAAGTTACCGCGCCCGAAAGCCTCGAGCTCACCATTAGTAAGCCAGGTGTAGCTGACCGAAACGGCAACGATAACCCGCACAAGATCAAGGTGGCTGCCAATATGCCTGTCAAGGTGGAACTGGGTTTCGATCACAACAAGTGGGAGTTACCAGAAGGGGTATATGAGAAGGATCTCTGGGGATGGGACGGAGACAAAGATGATTGGTTGATTTCACCTAATATCATCACCGATAACGGAAATGCCTTTGGTGGTTACGCCCCAATTGAACCCTTTGTGTTCTCTAACCCCGGTAGACATGAAGTAGAATTTTGGGTAGAAGCAACGGTAAACAAAAACAAGGATTGGACTAGACTCCCCGCGGGAGACGGCGTGATTAAGGGCGTGATCCTCGCTACTGTTTCTGCATTGGAGCTCTAACCTTAAATTCTCGGACATCCCGTTAAAAGATAGCCACTGTATCCTGAGATATACCTTCACCTAATTCCTTGGGCGACCTGACTTAATGCTAAGTCAGGTCGCTTCCTATTGCTCCGATTCAGATACCTAGACTTTCCTCGGTAAAGCACCGTTATCGCCAAGCTCTGGTCAATAGCAAAACACGGCAACGGGAATGTCCCGCTACCGTGTCGATTCAGATATTTGCAGTTACTGATTAGGAAGCCATAAACATCTTCAAGTCGTCTTCGACGTTGGTGATCCCACCGATACCGAAGTTCTCCACCAAGACCTTGGCTACGTTTGGCGACAGGAAGGCCGGTAGGGTCGGGCCAAGATGGATGTTCTTCACTCCCAAATACAGCAGAGCCAGCAATACGATGACGGCCTTCTGCTCATACCTGGCGATGTTGTAGGAAATTGGAAGCTCGTTAATATCCTCTAGCTCAAAGACTTCCTTCAGCTTCAAGGCGATGACTGCCAAGGAGTAGGAGTCATTACATTGACCAGCATCAAGTACCCGAGGAATACCGCCGATGTCCCCGAGATCCAGCTTATTATACCGATACTTAGCACATCCGGCAGTCAAAATCACAGTATCCTGGGGCAGCGTTTCGGCAAACTGGCTGTAGTATTCTCTACTCTTCATTCGGCCGTCACAACCAGCCATCACGAAGAAGCGCTTAATTGCGCCGGACTTAACTGCCTCAACCACCTTGTCAGCCAAACTGATCACGGTATTGTGAGCAAATCCACCGACGATCTCCCCGGTTTCCAGTTCTGTTGGCGGGGCGCACTTCTTAGCGTGCTCAATGATCTCAGAGAAGTCCTTCTTACCGCCTTCCGGCCGTGGTCCGATATGCTTCAAACCGTCAAAACCAACAACACCGGTGGTGTAAACCCGATCCTTGTAAGAGTCCTTGGGCGGAACCAGGCAGTTGGTGGTCATCAAGATGGGACCATTAAACTTCTCAAACTCTTCCGTTTGCTTCCACCAGGCGTTACCGTAGTTACCGACGAAATGGGAGTACTTCTTAAATGCCGGATAGTAGTTAGCAGGAAGCATCTCACCATGGGTATACACGTCAACACCGGTACCCTCGGTCTGCTCCAGAAGCTCCTCCAGATCCTTCAAGTCATGTCCGCTGATCAAAATGCCAGGGTTGTCGCGCACACCAATATTGACCTTGGTAACCTCCGGATTGCCATAGGTAGATGTATTGGCTTCATCCAGTAATGCCATCACATCGACGCCATGCTTACCGGTTTCCATAGTCAAGGCGATCAAATCGTCAACGTTGAGGGAATGATCCAGGGTTGCTGCCAAAGCCCGTTGCATAAAGGCTGCCAGTTCATCATTGCTGTAACCTAGGACCAAAGCGTGCTCTGCATAAGCAGCCATTCCCTTGAGGCCGTAGGTAATTAGCTCGCGCAAGGAACGAACATCCTCGTTTTCCGTGGCCAGGATACCCACCTGGGCTCCCTTAGCTTCGAAGTCTTCAACGGATTCTGCGGTCCAAGTGGCTGCCTCGGGTAGCTTCTCCGGCAACGAACCGCCAGCCTTAACCACTGCGGCTTTAACTTCGTCTCGCAGCTGCAAGGCCTCGCGCACCTGTTTGACAAAATAGGTCCGATCGAAGTTGGCATTGGTAATCGTTGCAAAGAGGCTCTCAATAATGAACCTGTCGACCTTGCCCAGATCTACTCCCAACTCCCGAGCCTTAGTGGAGTAAAAGGAAATACCCTTCAGGGTGAAAATGAGAAGATCCTGCAAATTCGCTACATCGCTGGTCTTACCACAGACTCCCCGTACGGTACAACCGGTACCTTTAGCCGCTTCTTGGCACTGAAAACAAAACATGCTCATCCTCTTACCTACCTCCGTATGTTGTTCTATCATTCGCATTGCTAGCATATCAGAAGGTTCGAGGTGAAATCTTTGATCTAGATCAAATTCCAAGTGAATTTATCGGATATGTTTTTCCAGAGTGGTAAGGTTTTGTTACTCTTCCGTAAACTGACCTCTATCCTGACGCTTTCAGTCCTTATCTCTACCTTCCGATCTACCTCCACGGGCTAGGCCGCAGCCTTGCAGTAACGACACCGTATCTTTACCCGGGACAAGCCTTGGAAAAACCCGGAAACAAAAAAGCTGCCGCCAGCCACAAGCCAACGGCAACTTTTCTTAAGCCGACACCCTTTGTTCCAGAGCCTCAGCCAAAGGGCGATCCTTTTTTCGCAATAGGGCCAAATACTTAGCTTGGTTGCCATCAAAGGGCAGGATCTCACCAAAGTAGATCAGCTCTAGAGCCTGTCGCGCCCGATGAAAGGCACAACTGGGCAAATGGTTTCCTCGACAATTGAAGCACTCCATGGCCGCAATTTGCAGAGCTTGTCCCACCTTCTTGCGCTCGAAGGGCTTATCGAAATCCTTAGGCAACGGCAGGTCACCGGCAAAACCCCTGGCTCCATCACTGGCAACGGCATCTAGCGCGGCTTTGGCATAGCCAATCAGGCAGTCAGTACTTTCACAACCACCGCAAGCCTTTGAGCCCAAGCAGACCTCAGATACGGCCCCCCGCACTAATTCGGCCCTGGCCTTGATTTCCCGGGCCGCCTGGCGGAGGGGACTAATGCCTTGGAGCCGATGCTGCCTTATGGTCCGCCGCATCAACAAGATGTTTGCACCCAGAATGATACTCAGCGCAACTGCCACCGTCGGCAGTGAGAGGTATTCCCCTGGGACAACGTCATACAGAGCCACCAACCCAAAAACAGTGAACACGGCCGAGGAAGCCAATTTAATCGCCAGATCGGGAATCCTGTCCCCTAGTTTAGTACCGATAAAAATCCCGACACTGCTGGTTAACACCATCCCACTAACGGTCCCCAGCAGGGTGAAAATAGGATAAGTGGACGCGGTGGCTAGGGTAATCGCCGTCAGCTGGGTCTTGTCCCCTAACTCCCCAACAAAAAAGGCCAAGGCCACCGTCCACAAAGGACTCAACCCTTTGCGAGCTTCCTCTTACTCATCGTCAGCGGAAGCAGTCAAGGTCCAAAGGCCAAATCCCAGGAAGGAGATGGCAGCAACCAGGCGCAGCATCGTCAGGGGAATCACTGTAGCCAACAGGGTTCCTAACAATACCGCCAAACCGTGATTGAGCAGGGAACCGATGCCAACGCCCAGGAGTACTTGCCCCACAGCAAATCGAGTGGCAAAGGTCATCGCCAGGATCTGGGTCTTGTCGCCCATTTCAGCCATGAAAATCAAGAAGGTAGCGCGCAAATAGTCTTGAATCATTGTCTCTCTCCTCTAGCCCCAAATAAGAAGAGTTTCGAGAAAAGGACACAGTCCCCTGCCGCTAAAATCAGTTATTACCGCCGAAATAAGGGTACAGTCGACTTTGCCAGCAAAGGCAGTCTCCTGTACCCACTAAGCTTACACCCTTACACCGTTGCCGCGTACATCAAGATCCCCACATTGTCGTTCCAGATCTCCGGCAGTTGCCAAAGGGGCGAAGGATTCTCCCCTCGAGCAACTTCAATGGTGAATCCCGGTCGCCGATAGGCCAGGATGAACCAATCCTTGTAACCGGCATTGCTGCTGTACTCTCCCGGTTCATCTAAAGGGGTATAGCCCGACAACCGCTGAAATTGCTGCACTATCTGCCTGGATTCCGGCGGTGCCAACCCCAGATAGTTCCAATAGATCACCTCTCCACGGGTATGATAGGCCAGCACCAGTCGGAAATCATGGGACCTAGTGAGATTGGCGATGGCCCTGGACTCCGGCTCTGACTCCGGAGCAGGTCCCGCGTAATCTTCCGGAGCCGGGCCTGGAGGTCCCTGTTGTCTGGCTAACTCCCAGTTGGCCTGGTACTGCCGATTGAGGTCAACGCCCCTGATATTGGCTTTCCACATAGTAAAGTTAGTCGATCCGCCGTTCCATTGGATTAGCTGGGAACGGAAGGGATTATCCGGTCCTACTCCGTTGATCACGATGTCTACCCCATCGGGATTCACCATCGGAACAATATAAATGCTGGCAGCGTTGTAAAGTTCCCGTACGTTGTGACCCGCCAAGGACCCTCCACTTTGATAAGCCCGGGCATACTCTTCAATAAACTTCATCAGCAAAGGAGTGGTAATCCATTCCCTGGCATGATGGGAACCGTTGTAATGGTACTCTCTCGGGCCTTGGCCCAATCTAATCATGGTAAGGTCCCGACCCAACACCGAAGAGCCAATGGAAGAAACCTGAAGAAAAGGATATTGCTGTCTTAGCCTTTGGAGATCCTCCTGCATCACATCGTAATCGTAGGGAATATCGGTGCGAACAATTCCTTGGGCCGGCGCCGGTGTCGGCGTCTGGGGAATATTCACCACCTGACCTACCTGCAGATTGGTGGGATCTAACTGGGGATTTGCCCTAATTAGCTCTCCCAGATCAACGCCGAAGCGTTGAGCAATACTCCACATGGTATCCCCCGGCTGGACAGTGTACTGCTGCTGCGCGGGCCGAAGGGATGGGGAAGTCCTCCCATGAACCCTTCCCGTAGGGAGTTGAATCACCTGTCCCACCTGAAGTTGGTGGAGATGGATTCCGGGATTGACCCTCACCAAGTCCTGGACCGTCAACCCAAAGCGGCGGGCGATTAAAGTCAAAGTGTCACCATATCGAACCACATAGGTCATCACTGTCACCACTCTCCTGGAAGTCCTTGACCTCCAACTACTTACTTGGCTCCTACAGTGTATGCCTCAAGATAGGATGGTGCTCCCTCCTGGACTCAGACAAAGGGCGCCACCAAAGGGTAGCGCCCGTGCCCGCTTCTTAGTCCTAGGAATTAGCGGCAGCAATCATTTGCTCCAAATGTTCCTCCGTTAATCGTCCCTGGCTAAAGGAGACTAATTTCTTGATGGGCATCGCCGAAAACATCGCCGCCAGCTCACTATCACTGCTCATAAACATCTCCAGCTGCTCTGGTGGCAGTACCGACTGGAGAACCTGCCGTCCCTTCTCATCGTTCATCCAGTCCTTGATGGAGGAATCTCGGGTTAAGGGCCGGCGCCATTGGCGGGTGGCTTCGATGTGCACTGCAGCCGACAACACAGTTTCCGCAGCCGACTTGGCAACCAGGATGTCGTAGTCCCCCTCCTCCACCACCCAATCGCGGTAGGCAGGATCATAATAGGCAAAATCCCGAGGCTGCAGCTGCAGTTGTACCTGTTTTGCCTGCCCAGGTTCGAGATAGACCTTGGCAAAGGCCTTTAGTTCCTTCTCGGGACGAACCAACCTCGACTGATGGGGGCGAACATAGAGCTGCACCACTTCCTTGCCGGCAACCTCACCGACGTTGGTGACTGTTAGGGAGACCGTCAAACTGTCGGTATCTTTGAGCTCCTGGCAGCTAAGCTCTAGACCTTCGTAGGCAAACTTGGTGTAGGACAAGCCGTAGCCAAAGGGAAACAGCGGTCTGATGCCCTTTTTGTCATAGTAGCGGTAGCCCACGAACAGGCCTTCTCCATACCGTACTACCCCATTCTCCCCTGGGAAGTTGAGGTAGGAAGGATTATCCCGCAGGGTCATGGGGAAGGTTTCCGCCAACCGACCGGAAGGGTTAACTTTGCCAAAGAGAATGTCGGCGATTGCCCCTCCCCCGGCCTGTCCCGGCAGCCAAGCCTCCAGGACCGCCGGCACGGACCCAATCCAGGGAGTCATCGCCACGGCAGAGCCGTTGTTGAGTACAACCACCGTCCGTGGCTGAACTCGGGCCACAGCTTCAATGAGCTGAACCTGATTTTCCGGCAAATTGATATGGGGGCGATCGTAACCCTCCGATTCAATGCGATCCGGCAAGCCAGCAAACACCACCGCCACCGAAGCCCGTCGGGCATTGTCCACTGCCTCGGCAATTAGTTGGGGATCCGCTTCACCGCTTTCCAGATAACCTGGAGCGTAGGTTACCCGCACCGCGGGTGCAGCAGCTGCCCTAATCTCCTCTAAGGGAATGTCCAGTCGACGGGGATTAACTTTAGAGCTACCGCCACCCTGGAATCGAGGCGTCATGGCAAAATGCCCGATCACCGCCAACTCCTCTAATTGGTCAATCTGCAGGGGCAAGGTTTGGTCATAGTTTTTCAACAGGACCATACTTTCGGCCGCGGCCCTTCGAGCCAGAGCATGATGAGCATCCCAGTCCACAGGCTCCTTGGTTTTCTGCCCCTCAAGAGCCTGAAACAGCACCGTCAGATACCGCCGTACCGTCTCATCGAGAACAGCTTCGTCCAATTCTCCCCGCTGCACTGCCTCGACAATTCGGCGATCATTGGCCGGTGCCGGCCCCGGCATTTCTAAATCTAGACCGGCCTTGAGACCGACAACTCGATCCTCCGTCGCACCCCAATCGGAGACCACAAATCCTTCAAAACCCCACTCCTCCCGGAGAATATCCGTCAGGAGATAGGAGTTTTCCGATCCATAGACACCGTTGATCCGGTTGTAGGCACACATCACCGTCCAGGGTTTGGCTTCTTTTACCACTTGCTCAAATCCCGATAAGTAGATTTCCCGCAGCGTGCGCTCGTCGATGTGGGCATCGATGGTCATCCGCTCAAACTCCTGATTATTCGCGGCAAAGTGTTTCAGGGAGGCACCCACCCCTCGTTCCTGTAATCCTTGCACGAAAGCCGTTCCCATCTGCCCCGTCAAATAGGGGTCTTCAGAATAATATTCAAAGTTTCTTCCTCCCAGGGGTGAGCGTTTCAAATTAATGCCCGGTCCCAGGAGAACATGAACCCCCATTTCCTTACATTCAGCTGCAAGGGCCTGCCCGATCTCCTTCACCAGCTGGGGATCCCAGGATGAAGCCACCGCGGCATTGGTGGGAAAGCAGGTGGCCGGTCGATTGTTCCACTCCAAGGTTTCCGGCTTCTCTGCCAAACGAACCCCGTGGGGTCCATCGGTTACTAACATCGCGGGCAAGCCCAATCGCTGGATGGCCTGGGTATGCCAGGGTCCTTGGCCAGAACACAGGGCCGCCTTCTCCTCTAGGGTCATCTCAGAGATCAACTTGGCAATCTTCTCCTGTACCGTCACCGCTATGCATCTCCTTTCCTCTCGCGCAATTCTGATAGTTTCCATTTTTTCTTCGGCGCAGGGTCGGTGAGTTCCTGGACAAAATCATCCCAGTCCTCAAGGGGATCGATAAGTTATGTAGTAAGTACTGCTAACCAAAACATTGACCGGTCCTTTGGAGGGAGGTATATTGCGATGACAACCAGTCGAGGTCACAGAACTGCCCTGGTAACGGGAGGAAGTCGCGGTATCGGAAGAGGCATCGCCCTCACCCTAGCCCAAAAGGGGTATGATGTAGCCCTCACCTATGCCACGGCCCGAGACAGTGCCCTGGAAGTTGCCCGATTAATCCAAGACGAGTACGACCGTGAATGCTATGTGATGCAGGCTAGCCTCGAAGATCCCAGGATTCCAGCCCAAGTAGTCCAATGGGCCATCGAGAGTCTGGGGCACTTGGACGTCCTGGTCAACAACGCCGGCGTCACTATCCTGGGCTCCATCACGGAAATGGAACCGGAGAAGATGGACTACCTAATCAACCTGAATTTCAAGGCCTATCTCCTGGCAGCCCAAGAGGCAGCTAAACATATGATTGCCCACGGGATTCCGGGAAATATCATCTTTATCTCCTCCACCCGCGGGGAAAGGGCTTACCCCAGGGATTGGCTCTATGGAGGACTAAAAGCCGCCATCAATCGGGCCACCCAGGCCATCGCTCTGGATTTGGCTCCCCATGGGATCCGGGTAAACAGCGTAGCACCAGGCGCAACCCAAATCAGGGAGCCTCAGCCTGGAGCCCCATACGTGGACTATCTAGCGAAGCGAATCCCCTTGGGGCGAAAGGGGACGCCCCAGGACATTGGCAATGCCGTGGCCTGGCTCTGTTCGGAAAAAGCTTCCTATATCACGGGAATTACCCTCAAGGTCGATGGCGGATTGATCCTACCGGGAATGCCGGAGCATCCCGGCCAACACGTGGATCAAGGCTGGGGATTTGTTCATACTGAGGAGGAGTGAAAAAAGTGTCAAAACTGGTTGTGACAGATGTCAAGACCATCCTGACGGCACCGGCGGGAATCGACTTAGTTGTAGTTAAGGTGGAAACATCAGAGCCGGGACTATATGGTTTGGGGTGTGCCACCTTTACCCAACGGGCCTTGGCGGTCAAGTCCGCGGTCGATGATTACCTAAGGCCCTTTCTAATTGGCAAAGACCCCCGCCGCATAGAAGACATCTGGCAGTCAGCCAATGTCAGCGGTTACTGGCGAAACGGTCCAGTACTAAACAATGCCTTGTCAGGCATTGATATGGCCCTGTGGGACATTAAGGGGAAACTCGCCGGGATGCCGGTCTATGAGCTCTTGGGCGGGAAGTGCCGGGAGGGTGTGGCGCTCTATCGTCATGCCAGCGGATCCGATCCCGTTGCCCTGGAGGACAAAGTTAGAGAGTACATGGAGGAAGGCTATCATTTTATTCGCTGCCAAATGGGAGCCTACGGTTGGAGTGATGGGATGCGCCCTGGGCCCACTCCCCAGGTGCCGGGAGCCTATTTTGATCCCGATGCCTACGCCCAAAGCGTGCCCCAGATGTTTGCCCATCTGAGAAAGACCATCGGCTTTGGTGTCGAGCTGCTCCATGACGTCCATGAACGCCTCACCCCCATCGAAGCGGTGCGCCTTGCCAAGCAGGTGGAGCCCTATCGCTTGTTCTTCCTTGAAGATCCCTTGGCCCCGGAGCAATTGGAATGGTTTCGCATGATCCGAAGCCAAAGTGCCACACCCATCGCAATGGGTGAGCTCTTTAACAATCCCAACGAGTGGAAGATCCTAATCACCGAGCAGTTAATTGACTTCATTCGGGTCCATATCAGCCAAATCGGTGGAATTACCCCGGCGAAAAAGCTGGCAGCACTCTGTGAAAGCTTCAGCATTCGTACCGCCTGGCACGGACCGGGAGACGTATCTCCCGTGGGTCATGTGGCCAATCTTCACCTAGACATCAGTTCCCCGAACTTTGGGATCCAGGAATGGGCGGGATTAAACGATGCACTGCGGGAGGTATTCCCGGGATGTCCCGAGGTAAGAGGGGGATACGCCTACTTAAATGACCAGCCAGGCTTGGGGATCGACATCGATGAAGCCAAGGCGGCCAAATACCCTCTTTTGAACAAAGCGCCCCAATGGCCCTTGGCCCGCACTCCCGATGGAACTGCGGTCAGGCCCTAGGCAAAAAAAGCAGTATTCACCGGATCTAGTAAACCGCCGGAGGGATAACCCCGGCGGTTTATCGTTCTCAATGAAACCACTTATCCTGCCCCAAACCTTGGTGCCTAAGGGCCGCTACTTTCCCTGGGCCTGGGCCGCAATCTGCTGAAAGGCCGAGGGGCTCGGGGGATTGGCCAGCTTGTCTTGAATCAAAGCGGCGCATTCCTGGGGCGTCAGCAGCGAGGTATCTACCTCGAGATCATAGATCCCCGGCTCATGAACGGCCTGCTGCCAGCGTAGTACCGGTTCCGGAATCGACATGTCGTCCTTGTCCTGCCAGCCAGTGGCTCGACGGCGATCCATAATTACGTCCAGGGGGCAACGCACTCCCACAAACAACACCGGCAAACCCTGTAACCGCAGAGCAGCATCCTGCAGGATACCCCGGGGCCGGCTGTACCAATCATGATGACCCACGTCCGTTACCACATTCAGGCCCATGCGGCTGTGGGCCGCGATGGACTCATACATCGCACTGTACATCTTTGTTAAAATCGGCTCCAGATCCGGTCGTTCACCCCCAGGCCGCAGGCCAATGCCCGGATGGTAGCGCTTTGGGATCATTGCCATAAATCGGTCAACCCCTAGGTTCATCCAAACACCGGCAAATTGGTCCTGAATAACTGCAGCAATACTAGACTTACCGGACCGAGGGGTACCATTAAGAATCACAATCTGGCCTAAATCCTGTGTTGGCATCCTCTTCACTCCCAGTTTCATTCTGTGCGATGTCCCGGCGCCAGCACCGTCCCCGGCGGTGAATCAAGAGGGAAATCCGCCACCGGCATCCGTACCGTGGCATCGCAGTAGATATCGTCGCACTCACAGACAAAGGACAGAATGGAGGACTTGGGATCTCCGCTGGTCCAGGGACGGGCCAAATAACCTAAGCACTGGGCCACAAAGGCCTCGTTGGCATAGCGCAGGAGAGCTCTCCGCTCCCCATTGGTCTTGGCCCTGGGTCCCTCCGCCAAGGCCGCAGCAAAGATCTCCTCAACCTGGTGAACCATCGCCTCAATTCCCTGGGAACCGTCTACCTTGATAACCGGCATCCCATATTTCCTGGCCTCCGCCTCGATCTCACCGGCTTCGATGAGGGCTCTTCTGATGTATCCCGGTTTCTTACCGGGAGGGCGATAGGTGCGGGCCTCCAAACGGGCCCTATGTACCTCCGGGGTGGGGATCAGCCAGACGGCCCGAGAGGGATCGGCTAGTTCCCGAGCCACCGGTCCCGGGCGTAGAGGTGAGCCCTCGGCCACTACCAGGGGTGATGGTGGCAGCATCCTGACGTCATCGAGAATCATAAAGCCTCTTTCTACCTTCAGGGTAATCTGCTTGATTTCCTCATCTGAGGCCGTTATCCACCGCTCTTCAGGGGTTAACCTTTCCCATCGTTCTGCCGCGGGATGCCCGGCCTGGAGGGCTCGATCTCGATGCTCCCAGGTCTTGGTGTCGGCATTGTACCAGCGAAGTCCATGCCGACGGGCGAGGCGTTGTGCGATGGTAGTTTTTCCTGAACCCGGCGGTCCTCCGATAAAAAGAGCATGTGTGATCACTGGGATTTGTTAACCTCCTCTGCCCCATTGTTTAGGAAAATCCCTTAGCCTTTCACTGCTTTTCTATTGTATCGAAGACTAACCAGCCAAAACAGTCTGCAAATATCTGGCTTGGCATGTTATACTGATGGTAGAAGCTGGGGCCCTCGAGGGCCCATTTTTTGTCTGCCGCTGGCTAAAGAAAAGGACTGAGGAGCCGGTAACCAATCGCAGGCCGCCGGAACCTCAGTCCCACAACTTATCTCTAGCCTATGGCAGTAGATCTCCTAACAAGCTGTAGGGAATCGCAAATTGCGGAATGCCCGAGGCATAGGGAGCAATCTCATACAGATCAAAAAACACCACCACTGCATCCTCCGTCAAATAGAAGCGATGTTCACCGGGCACCCAATTCTCCGGCAAGCGAGGTTCGAAGAACCTCTCAGGATTCTGGGCCATTTGTCGGTTGATCTCAGCCCGAATCAGGCCCTGGTAATCAACTCCGGGAGCAAAGAGATCCGCCAGCCGCAGCGCCTTCCCGGTATGTAGATCAAAATTGAAGGGCTCCAAGAAGGATAACCCATGGGCCCCACCTGTATACTGATACATCGTCGCCACCATGCTCAACAACCGGTCATTGTTCAAGGTCACATCATAGCTGACATGGGCAATATAAGTGCGAAACTCCTGATCCTGGGGCCACTGTCTGTAGTCCCTTTCCGCTTGCTTTCGCAGATTGTCGGTGAAGGCGATCAAGGGAGCCCGAATTCGTGAGTTGAGCCAATTTTGCACATTGGGATCCTTCAATCCGTACAAAACAGGAGTCTCCCGCTCCATTTCAAAGAATGCAGTCTTGGTCGTAGTCTTGATTTTGAGCACCAAAACCGATGAGCCTAGACTAAGTGAGGGTTGGCGATGTGCAGTGTAGATCAGGCTATCCTGATCACCGGTGGGCCTTGCCGTACCGGAAGGAAGAACTTGCCTCCGATCAAGGCTGACAGCCTCTACCCTGCCGGAGCTACCATTTACAAACAGAATGCCTACTACTAGAAATATCATGCTGATCAGCAGCCACCGAAAGGGGCTTGAGACCTTAGTTGACTTCACAGCTTCACTTCCCCTCACCCTCGTTTTGGACAACGAACTAGACTATATCAATTTGACGAGGCCAGCACATACTCCTGCCAGTGCCCTTCTTACTTACCAGTAGTTGCCTGCAACTTAGGGTGCTGCAGCAGATCCGCTAGGATCTGCCAGCCCTCGCCACTTCCCTCAAGGGACAGATCCGGCGAGAACCCGTAATCTAGGTACAGCTTGATCGCCTTAAGACTGGTGGTCTTACTGGTCAGGTATGCCCGCTCATGAAGCTGTGCCAGTCGATTAACCGCGGCCACCACCAAGGGGCGGGCCAGACCTAGACCCTGAAAGTCCCGATGAATTCCCACCCAGTGCAAGCGACCCCAACCTCCACCGCGAAATTCGTCATTCCACCAGGCCGTAGCAGTACCAATCAACCGTCCGTCGGGCCCAACCAAAAAGAGACACCGAGATTGCATCTGCTCTAGGTGAGGAGCAAACTCTGAGTTGAAGCGGGCCAAGGCCTCGTCTACGGAGGCAAACTCTCCGGCCGCGGTCTCGATCTCCGCCCAGTCTCCCTCTTCTCCAGGCCGAAAGTACCGCAAATGGTATCCCGCCGGAAATCTAAGCTCTTCCACGGGACTGATTGGATCGGCAACCATCCTGACCCGCACCGGTTTAATCGCCAACACCCCTCTCTCCTTCCCCATTAGACCTCATACTCTTGAAAGGGGTCGGGAATCATCACCCTGTGGGCCTCAGCATCGCTGACCCCAACGTACAAGGTCGCGGTATCGTGATCCTGTCGGACCAATCCTCCACTAAAGAGCACATCCTCCAGATCAGGCCGTTTCGCGGCGCCGGGCGCCAGGTACCTGCGAGCCGCGATAATCTTCATCGGGGAGACCTGCCGACCGGTATCGGGATCAAGGGCAAAGGTCATCGGATAGTAATGGCGATTGCCTTCGTCGTCGAAACAGGCGATATGCCCTAAGGCCCCAAGGAGCCCTCCCTTCAAGAGATGCACCTCATTGACCCCTCCCCACTCAGACTCAATGAACTGATCGAGGAGCTGGGCCGATTGGATTTTTTCGGGAGTAAGCTCATTGAAATCTCTGATTCGCAGCCAACCTATGGTACCCCGACCTCCCACCTCACCCTGGGGCCGAGTAAACACTCCGATATCTCCATCGGGAAGCTCAACCAAGCGAATATCCTTCATTCCATCGGGTCCCTGGGCAAAGGGAACCAGGTTCTTGATGCTGTCCCCCCGATAGAAACGGGTGCGCCAATGCAGGGCATTCTCCACCGTCGGATGGGGAAAAACCTCCACCCCACCAAAAATCAGCTCCCCGCGAATACGGGCCACAAAGGGGTCCTGCAGATCATAGGTTGGGGCCCCCGGCTTTGGTACCCACTGGCCTTGCCGGGCGACAAAAAACACCACCCGGGACCGTTCCGATTCCCGAGGTTCCACTCGACCGGCAATAACCAATTCGTCATCCATAAAGGGTGCAGTAATGTTATACACATCATCGTTACCGACTCCGGTAAATTCCAGTTTCTCCGACTGCAGCCGGGGACACTGCTCGGTGAACTCCGCCAGCAATTGTGCACAGGTTTGCTTCATTCCCTGCCACCTTCCTTCCTCTAACGATTAGTACTCTAACCTATTCCAGCACAGCCAAAGACTGAGGCTTGCCGCCTCCCGGCAGATGCCCATAAGATCAGATTAGGTGCCAAAGCCCATATGCATGGGCATGCAACTCTTTATATATAAGAAACCTATGAATTGGTGGTGAGGACCATTAGAAAGAAGCTTTTCATCGCACTATTACTCATTCTAGCAATTGCATTGGGATACAAGTCGACTCCCCTGGTACAGGGAGAACTGGGGGAAACCGAAGCAAGCGATGAGTTGACACTGGTCAACAAGGAACATCCTCTGCCACCGGAATATGTCCCATCTGACCTAGTTGTCCCCAATGTCCCCTTTTCCTTCGCCGAGGACCATCCCAAGAAACAAATGCGGCAGGAGGCCGCAGAGGCACTGGAAAATCTCTTTGCTGCGGCAGCCAAGGACGGCATCCATCTGGTTGCCGTTTCTGGTTTTCGCTCCTATGAACGCCAGGAGGCAATTTTCCAGCGCAACGCCTCTCAGATGGGGGAAGCCGAAGCCAATCGGGTCAGTGCCCGTCCCGGAGAAAGTGAACATCAGACGGGACTGGCAATGGACGTTTCCGCAGCCAGTGTGGATTATCGATTGACAGAGGAGTTCGGCAGCACCGAGGAAGGCCGGTGGCTGCAGAACAACGCCGCTAGGTTTGGCTTCATTATCCGTTATCCCAAGGAAAAGGAGCATGTCACCGGCTATCAGTATGAACCTTGGCACCTGCGATATGTCGGTTCTAGTGCTGCGCAAACCATCGCAAACAAAGCTTTGACTTTAGAAGAATTTCTCTCCCAAGGCAACCAACGAGCCTAAACCTATAGAGGCATCAGCCCATCCTTACAGGCAAGGTCCTATTGCACCTTGCCTGTAGTTATATATTAGAAGGTACCAAGCCTTAGAGCAAGAAAACCTCCCTAGCGATGAAGAGGGAGGGACTCATATGGTAGATCACACAGCCCAACGATCTCGGAAGGCCCGAGAACTCTGGCCCCAATCCGATGTCCTGCGTCTTGGGATGAACTGGTCGGAAGAGGATCTTGATAAACCTCAGATCCTAATCGATGATGCTTGGGGCGAAAGTCACCCCTGTAGTGTACATCTAAACACTCTAAGCCAAGAGGTTGCCATCGGAGTTTGGGAAGCGGGATATCGCCCGGCCCAATTTCATGTCACCGATATCTGTGACGGATGGGCTCAAGGGCATGAAGGGATGAATTACATCCTAGCTTCCCGGGACACCATGGCCGACATGGTTGAACTCCACGGCTCCGTGTGGCCCTGGGATGGCGTTGTGGTGGTCTCGGCCTCCGACAAATCCATTCCAGCCCACTTGATGGCCATCGCCAGGCTCAATCTTCCGGCCATCCATGTCCCTGGCGGATCCATGCGCCCCGGTCCTGGATTTATCAATACCATTTTAGGAGACGTTTCCACCGCTAAGAAGGCAGGAACCATCACCGACCAAGAGGTGAGAAGGCGCCAGTTGGCGGCGGCTACTTCCTGCGGGGCCTGCCAGTTTATGGGCACTGCCAGTACCATGCAGTGCATGTCCGAAGCCCTGGGGTTAGCCCTACCGGGAAGTGCCGTGGCCCCGGCAACGATGTCCTTTATCACCAGGCAAGCCAGACGGGCGGGTAAAATGGTGGCTCGCCTGGTTGCAGAAGACATCAGACCCTCGGACATCCTCACCCCCAAGGCCTTTGAGAATGCCGTGATCCTTCATGCCGCCATCGGTGGCTCCACCAATGCCACCCTTCACCTACCGGCTATCTTGGCAGAACTTGGGATCGAAGCTTCTCTGGACACCTTCGATCGATACAACAAGGAGGTACCCCACCTGGCCTGGGTTCAGCCCAGCGGCCAGTATCCCAGTGAACTGTTCTGGTATGCCGGCGGCGTTCCCCTAGTCCAATGGTATCTAAGGGATTTCCTCCATTTAGACGCTTTGACCGTGACTGGCAAGACCTTAGGAGAAAACCTTGAGGAGCTACACCGGTCGGGATACTTTGAGCAGTATGTGGGATTCCTAGACAACTACGGGATAGCCAGGGATAGTGTGATCAGTAAACCATCCAAGGGGGTCACAAAATCCAGTGCCATGGGGTCCATTGCCATCCTCAAGGGCAATCTAGCTCCCCAAGGAGCCGTGGTGAAGTATTCGGCAGTCTCAGAAAAGATGATGCAGCATACCGGTCCGGCCCGGGTCTTTGATAGTGAAGAGGACTGTTGTCAGGCAATCACCGCTGGTCAGATTCGTCCCGGAGATGTGTTGGTCCTGCGCTATGAAGGACCTAGAGGCAGTGGAATGCCGGAAATGCTGATGACCACTGAAGCCCTGATGGAAATCGAATCCCTGGCGGACACCACCGTCCTGGTCACCGATGGTAGATTCTCCGGGGGTACCCGAGGCCCCTGCATCGGACACGTAGCTCCAGAAGCCGCCGAGGGCGGTCCCATTGCCCTGGTCCAAGAAGGGGACTTAATAGAAATCGACATCCCCAATCGCCGACTAGAGATTATAGGAATCAACGGGGTTCCTGCCACCCCGGAAGTCATCGCCGCAGAACTCCAGTCGCGGCGCAGCCGGTGGCAACCGCCTCTTCCCAGATTCTCCCGGGGTGTGATGGCCAAATTTACCGCCCAGGGGAAGTAGCTGCAAGAAAAAAAGGAGAGCATTCGCCAGCTCGCGGGAATGCTCTCCTTCTTACGTATCAGAATAAGTCGTTGAACAGAGCCTAAACATTAATCTGCAATCCTTGAAGAACCACTGAAGGGGCCATGTCTCTCCAGAAGGTGTAAATCATGATACTGGATTGCTCGTTATCTGCGCCGGCGAGATCACGGGCAACCGATTAAATCCGGTTGCATCACATCGGGCTCCTTGAAACACCTCTTCTCGGAGATCGCTCTAAGCTCTTCACAAAAGACCTTCTTACCGACCCACTGGTCATCCGAAGCATTCTCCCGCACAGTGAAGTAATGTTCAATATCGCTCACGTAGGGGTCAAACGGGCTATCCTTTTCCCATTTTTCGTCCGTGATGACAGTCCCCCGCTTGTTTTCTTGCCCTGCATAGGATCCCCTCCGCCCAGCTCATAGCATGGCGGATGGTTTTACACCACTCATTGCCACGATAACTGCAGCAACCGTACGATTCTGCTACTGTCCCTCACTGGAACTCTCTGAGATCCCGGTCGATCTTGTTTGCCCGCCGCATTTGTATCCAGGGGCCCTGGACGTCTTGGCTGCGTCCGATCTCTTGGAAACCAAACCCCTCGTAGAGCTTGCGAGCCGCTTGGTTACCTGGTCGTACCTCAAGGTAGGTGTAGGGAACTTGTCTGCTTTCAAGGAACTGCAAAGCCATAGTGAGCAGCGTAGTGCCAATACCCCGACCTCGGGCCTTGGGAGAAACGGCGATAGAGACGATTCGTCCCCCAGGCAAGGCCAAAGTGTCCTTACCAGAACCTAGACTTATCCTTAGCAAGGCTAGTCCATTGCGAACTAGCAAGGGGAGCTCTCGAACCTGAATCTGCCTGGCAGCCCTGATCCCCAGGACCACCGTCCGTAGGATCCGGTTAGGCCACAGCAGCCGGTAAAAGGGCACGGTCTTAGTCGTCGATACCAAGCAGTAACCAAGGAGGCTGCCATCGCAATCGCGAATCACGATCCGGTGGCAACCGGTGCGAAGCAGCAGTTCAAAACCCCAGCCGATCATCGGAAGGAGTGTATCGGGATCCCGCCCGGGGAAAAAGAAATCAATACTCTCGGGAAAGCTTTGTAGATACAAAGCCCCGATATCCCGAGCATCTGTGACTAGGTCCCCGGCATGCATGGCGATATCACTCCTTCAAGTCACGTTATTCCTGCATGTCGACGGAGGGAAACTTCTCCTGCGGTTCTTCACCATAGAGCAGGACCCGCAAGGGTACAATCTGCAGTCCCCGGGCCTGAAGCCGCTCGATAATTATCGGTAAGGCCTTAACCGTTGCCGACCGGTCTCCTCCCTCGTTCTTCACCAATGCCCCACTGTCGTGAAAGAGAATAATATCCCCATTGCGCACTCGGCCCATCACGTTTTTCACAATGGCATCGGCGGTAGTTCCGTATCGCCAATCCCGGGAAGAGATGGTCCAAAGCACCGTCTGCTGCCCCAGAACTGCCGCCAACCGCCGAAATCGTCCGTCGTAGAATCCCCTTGGAGGTCTAATATAGGTCGGATACTCACCGGTGACCTCGGTAATAATCGTTGTTGCTCCGACAACCTCTTCATGCAAATCAAGGGTGCTCAACGTCGGGACATTACGGTGATTAAGGGTATGGTTCCCAATTTCGTGACCTTCATCAACGATCCGTTGGGCAATTTCGGGGTACTTCTCGACGTGGCTGCCAACCATGAAAAATGTGGCCGGGACGCCGTACTCCCGCAGAATATCAAGAATCGGTGGTGTAAACTCCGGGCTGGGACCGTCATCAAAGGTAAGGGCCACTATGGGTAGATCCCGAGGGCCGTGACGGTAAATGTCTGGCTGGTGATCAAATCCGTAATAGACATACAAGTAAGCCAGGGCCAACAGCGTCGAAACACTAAAGGCTAGCCCAAGCACAAGGGACAAGATGCTGTTAATTCCAAGTCGCGCCTGCAACCAAGGTACCTGAGCCAGCAGTGGACGCAGGAGACGAAAGAAAACAAAGGACAATCCAAGGATCAGACCTAGGGCGACAATCAGGCGACCGTACTGCGGAAAAATGGAAAACATAGGTTTTCCCCCTCAGGATGCTTAGGATAGTTGCACAATTTCTGTATTATATGCCGCTTACTTACCAACTCTCACCCACGGAAAAGACTAAAGTTCTCCGGGGTTTCTGTCAGCAGTGGAAAGCGTCCCGGGCAGATGTCCTGGCAGCGCGGGATTTCATACCCTTTCGGGTTCTTAGCACACTTACGATACCTTCAGATTTTATCACGCCAATGGCAAGGGAGCAATACGCACCGATACCCAATTAATTGTTGACATATATCATCAAATAGGCTATAGTTAGAATCATAAATGACATATGTCACAAACTATCGGAGATGAAAGCTGGGCCAAAGCTTCCGTTTATCTCTAGTCACAGTGAGGTACTGATCATGCCAAGGCCAATGAAATGGAGAAAGGTCTGCAGTCTCCCGCAGTGCAGCAGGTTTGGACCCCTTGATCGAGGTGCCGGCGAAAGAAGTTACGTAAGAATGACCGTTGACGAGTATGAAACTATCAGGCTGATTGACTTAGAGGGTTTTACCCAAGAAGAGTGCGCCGCACAGATGAATATCGCTCGCACCACCGTCCAAGGCATTTACGCTGAAGCGAGAAGGAAGATCGCGAAGGCATTGGTCGAGGGCAAGGTGCTGCTGATTGAAGGGGGCAAGTATCGGCTGTGTCGGGAACTGGGCAATGGATGCGGCCGAGGTTGCCGTAGATATCGGAGAACAAGGCCGTAATCAAGGAATTCCTAGTGAAAGGGAAGATTTCTATGAAGATAGCAGTTCCTGTTAATGTGAAAAGCATGGACTCGGAGGTATGTACATCCTTCGGATGCGCTCCCTATTTCCTGATCTTTGATACCGATACCAAGGAGGCTGTATTTCTTGACAACGCCACCGCAGCAGGTACCGAGGGCGCCGGAATCAAAGCCGCGCAAGGGATAGTAGATAATGAAGTTAAGGTCTTACTTTCCCCCAGCCTAGGGAGAAATTCCGCGGACGTGCTCAAAGCCGCAGGCATTGAAATCTATCGAACGCAAGCAGTTCCAGCGAAGAATAGTATTGCTGCCTTTACTGCTGGGGACCTTCCCGTTCTCAAAGCCGAAAAGTGATCTGAGAACAGCCTTGCTCAGCGATAGCGGCGGCACCGGAAAAATATTGAAGTTCCAGAAACAACAAACCAAAGCAAAGGAGTTAAGGTCATGAGCGAAAATTGCAATCAAAGCTGCAGCAGTTGCTCCGAGGACTGCGGAGAAAGAAGAGAACAGCCAGCGGATTTCTTAGAGAAACCCCACGAGCTGAGCTCCATCAAGAAGGTCATTGGCGTAGTCAGCGGCAAAGGCGGGGTTGGCAAGTCACTGGTTACCTCTATGCTTGCCGTTACCATGAACAGATTAGGCTACCACACCGCTATACTTGACGCGGATGTGACTGGACCTTCTATTCCAAAGGCCTTTGGTATCAAGGAAAAGGCTATTGGCAACGAAGCTGGACTATTACCGGTGAAGACCAAGACCGGCATTGACATTATGTCTGTCAATTTACTCCTGGAAAGGGATACGGATCCAGTTATCTGGAGAGGACCTATTATTGCGGGAGTGGTCAAGCAATTTTGGACCGATGTTATCTGGAGTGACGTGGATTTCATGTTCATTGATATGCCGCCGGGCACTGGGGATGTTCCCCTTACCGTCTTTCAATCCATTGCCGTTGATGGGATCATAGTGGTGACCTCTCCCCAGGAGCTTGTTTCCATGATTGTATCGAAGGCCGTTAAAATGGCGGAAATGATGAACATCCCGATCCTGGGTTTGGTAGAAAACATGTCCTATTTTAGATGTCCCGACAACGGCAAAGACTACCAGATTTTCGGTGACAGTCACATTGATGAAATAGCCGAAAAGCACAACCTTGAGGTTCTGGCCAAATTACCCATCGATCCCAAAATCGCAGAGGCCTGTGACAAGGGTATGATAGAACTTATCGATGGCCCTTGGTTTGACCCCGTCGGTGAGATATTGGAGAAAATGGTTCGCTAGATTCTACCGAACTTATTTTGCGGAAAGCATGGGCATCATGAGGGATGGGGCCAATGGACTCATAACATCCAGACTCTCCTAGCTCACAAGACTAATCGTGGTACAGGTTTTGTATGATATAATGAGCGAAGATTACTACGATAGAAAGGGAGTCGGCGATGAAAAAGATCCTGTTTACCGGCGGCGGTACAGCTGGACACGTGACGGCAAATATCGCCCTGATCCCCCGCTTCCTCAAGGACGGATGGTCCGTTGTCTATATCGGGTCCAAGAATGGTATTGAAAAGCAACTGATCGAAGCTAAGGGATGGCGCTACATCGGAATTGACTCCGGCAAGCTGCGGCGATACTTCGATCTGAAAAACTTCTCCGATCCCTTTCGGGTTCTCAAAGGATCAATTCAAGCCTACCGGATAATCCGACGGGAAAAACCCAACGTTCTTTTCTCAAAGGGCGGATTTGTCTCCGTTCCCGTTGTCCTTGGTGCCTGGCTCAACAAGGTACCGGTCATTATCCACGAGTCGGATCTAACTCCGGGATTAGCTAATCGGTTGTCAATGCCCTTCGCTAAGTTTATCTGCACCACTTTCCCGGAGTCAGAGGAGCATCTGCCGGCAGACAAAGTCCGCTATGTCGGCGCCATCGTGCGAGAGGAGATCAAGTCCGGGAACGCCACTAAAGGAAAGGCTTTCTGCAACTTCCCCGACAGTCGACCCATTTTGCTGGTGATGGGGGGAAGTCAAGGAGCACGAAGGATCAACGAAACCGTCCGAGCCTCCTTGGCTTCTTTGACCCAGCGCTTTAGTATTGTCCACCTCTGCGGTAAGGGCAATACCGATCCTAAGGTCTCCTCGCCCCACTATCGGCAATACGAGTATCTCTCTGAGGAGCTGCCTGATGTTCTGGCTGCAGCCGATCTCGTGGTATCTCGAGCCGGATCGAACTCCATCTTTGAGTTCTTGTACTTACGTAAACCGATGCTCTTGATCCCCTTGCCTAAGGAGCAAAGCCGAGGCGACCAAATCCTCAATGCCCGCTCCTTTGCCAAGTCCGGGCTGTGTCAAGTGCTAGATGAAAGCAAAATGACAGAAGACACCCTGATCGCTGCCATCGATGAAGTCTTCGCTAATCGCCGAGATATCATTGCCAACATGCGGCGCATCGATCAAGGGGATGCGATCACAAAGGTGGTTAGGCTGATCAAGGAAGTGGCCCGTTAGGGCCACTTCATCCGTCCTCCCCTCCCTCTGCCGGGGAACTCCGGCCATACCCCGACCTGTCAGACAGGACAACTCCAGAGAATTCTCTGTATATTTTAGCTATTCTTTATTGATCGGCTAGCCAACAAATGGTATGGTAATAGCGAACTTGGCAGTGGGGGTGAAACCATGCGGGTAAGCAGTACGGATCTGCAGAATTCCTTTGGGAAGTACCTGGCATTGGTAGAAAAGGAAGACATCATTGTCGTCAAGAACGGAAAAACCGTCGCGAAACTGATTCCCTACAGCGTCCCAGAATACGTTGTCCTCCGCGAAGAAGCTAAGGAGTATAAGACCATGCGGAGAATCAGCTATGAGGAGTATCTTGAACTCACCAAGTCCTCTGACCAAAGATACGAGCTGATTGACGGCGTGGTCTACCTATTAGCCTCACCGAGTTTTAGCCATCAAGTAGTGGTGAACGAGATAGCATGGCATTTCCACAACTACTTTCGCGGAAAGCCCTGCCGCTCCCTCACCGCTCCGCTAGATGTAAGACTGCAGGGATATGCCCTCAAATTTGAAGAAGATCCCAATATAGTCCAGCCGGATATTGTCGTCATCTGTGACGAAGACAATGTCAATGAGGCCGGTCAGTACCAAGGCGTCCCCAGTCTCATCGTTGAAGTGGTCTCCCCCTCAACTAGGAGCAAAGATACGATCACAAAACTGAATCTGTACATGAAAAGCGGTGTTCCAGAATACTGGATTGTAGATATGGATAGTAGGACTATCACCCAGTACTTCTTTACAGAAGACAGAGAGCTAAATGGTGTTGCAACCTACGCAGATGGAGACAGAATCAATTCCACTCGATTTGCCGGTCTGGAGCTAGACACAAAGGAGCTATTTGCGGTACTTGGCTAAGCAAGTTCCTTTCTTTCGCAGCTGTACAGAAATGGCGAAAGCCCTCTGCCTTTCCCGCGGAGGACTCTTCTGTAACATCTAGAGCATGTATGAGGCCCCTTATCCATGCTCACCAGTGCTTCAGTCACATCAATTGCAGAGCATGCAGTCACTGTATGGGATATAGTGGAATGCCATCATGACGATAGCAATGAACTGTGGGTTCTTACTTAGGCGAAGGATGTCCCTTGGGACTTGCGCGGTACTCCACAGTTAAGTGACTTCAAGCTTGGCCCTATTGTTCACATGAAGCTTACAATTTATTCCAGGGACTTCCCATACCCTCGTCAGGAAATGTGCCTTAACTGGTGGTTATTAGACATCCTTCCCTTGGAGTTTCCAGCCACCGGTTACGGCCGTGACCACAACCCAGACAATTAGAACAGCCGCACTTACCGGTAAGCCGACAGCTTCAGCAGAGCCAGGCTGACTCATCCCTGCCAGGTTGTGAATGGCGGACTGCGGTGTAAGTGGCAGGAGTATCAACTGCACGCCTTCTGGAAGAAGCCGAACAATTGTGTGTGTAGCAAGGACTCCAAGCGCAAAAGTGACGGCCCCCGCGCTACTCCAAAAGATGAAGGTTGCGGCTCCGGTGAGCAGGCAGTAGAATACTGGCATGATCATTACTCCTACCAACATCCGCATTGTAGTCGCCTCCGTAAGGGAGAGGGAAGGCATACCGTTAATCAGTAAAAGAAGTTGACTGATGCAATACGCAAGGAAAACAGTGACAACACTCAGAATTAGCGACAATCCAAGGTATGTCAGCAACTTCGCTGCAAAATAACGCATCCTTGCCGGGGTTAGGGAAAGGGATACCTGAATAAACCTGGTGGAAAATTCTCTATGGATGGACATTGCTGTAAAGACGATTAACATAATGTTGACCAAGTCCACCCCCAACAGGTTCATAGAGAGCACCTCCTTGGGAAGTAGCTCCCTAAAATAGCGACCAGTTGTGACTGGGGTTGTCACCGATAGCAAAATCCCAAAGGCCATGCTGGCAATAACTATGACACCAAGATAACTTCTGGAGAACTTGAGAAAAAAGATCTTCTTATATTCTGCTAGGATCAACCTTCTCATTGTAACCCCTCACCCCCATCATCCAAGGCTGCTTGTCCCTTGAATTCTACCCTTCCGGCGGTCAACTCCACAAACAGATCTTCTAGCGATGGGCGGATACCCGTTAGTTCAAAGATAGCCAAATTGCTCCTCTTGGCAATCCAGCCGATTTCCTCGGCTTCAACACCTCTAACCAGCAGAAACCCATCGGTTCGTCCTTGCACCACTCCGCCTATCTTTGTGATAACCGCACTCAGTGTTTCATTATCCTCACTTCTAACTCGTAGGAAGGAACCGAGACTCCTCTGGACTAGCTCAGAGATGGTCATGTCGGCAATGAGTCTGCCTTGAGCCAGAACAATAACCCGGTCGGCAATGGCCTCTACTTCACTCATCAAGTGACTAGAGATAAACACAGCCTTGTTTTGACTTGCTAACTCCTTGGCTAGGGACCGAAGCCATTTGATCCCATCGACATCAAGACCATTAAAGGGCTCATCCAGAATTACGGTCTTTGGATCACCCAATAGGGCGGCAGCTATTCCCAATCGCTGCCGCATCCCCATAGAAAACTCGCCGATTTGGCGATGTTGAACCTGCTGAAGCCCTGTCTGTCGGAGAAGAAGAGTTACCCGGTGAAGAGGTATTCCACCTGCAGTAGCCATCAACTCCAGGTGCTGCCTGGCCGTAAACTTTGGATTTGCAGCCTCGCTGTCAATTAAGGCACCTATTTCCTTGATGGGATCGGGAAGCCTTTCGTAATGGACACCATGGACGAGCACTTCTCCACTGGTGGGCTTAACTAACCCCAGAATCATTTTCATTGTCGTTGACTTGCCAGCACCGTTGGGGCCCAAAAAACCAGTAACTACGCCGGGCCGAATCACCAAAGACAAGTCATCAACTGCAGTTTTTTGACCAAACTTCTTGGTGAGGTTTCTGAGTTCAATCACTACCTTCTTCCACCTCTTCTAAATCCATGGACTCAAAGTAATATGCAACGGCTGCATCAATGAAATCATCGGCTAATTCCATCAGCCTGCGGTCTTCCTCCGGCCACTGGGTCCGGTTATCGTAGGATTCCCTATGCGCGTCCAGCAGTTCGCTACGGCCTTGAGTAATCTGGTCAATCATGGTCAGCCACTTTTGACCCAACTCTTTTCCTGCTTCGCTTCTGGGCTCAATACCACTCAGAATGAGAGATACGCACTCCAAGATAGTAGCCTTCCATTGCCAATAGACTGATAGTGCAGATATATCGTCGGGATACTGCCGCATCAGAACTTCTTCCGTGTCCTTGTCATAATTCACGTTCCGGTACTCAAAAACGGCATTCCTATTTAGAGTAGTGATCAACTGCAGCAGTTCATCGGACTGAAACGTACCTCCAGCCCTAACGCCAGCTAGGATGGCGTCAATCGCGGATATGTGGGCATATATATAATTCAGCTTGTGAGAAAACATTCCCCTTTGCTCCATTAACACTGCAGCAATCTGTTCCGGAGTAACCGCCTCCACTACCAGCTCCCGAATCTCCTTCAATGGCAAGCCTAGGGAACGGTAAAACAATACCTGCTGAAGTTTTGCAACATCCCTTGAACTATAGTATCTTCGCCCACTGGCGTCCTTATCTACTGGAAGGAGACCAATATTGTCGTAGTACTGTAAAGTACGAATGGTAACACCGGAAAGCTTGGCAACCTCCCCTATGGAGTACCGTTTTGACATTGCCATCCCTCCCACTGTATTTAACCACATTACGTATCGTCATGATCAAGTCAATGATAATCAAAGTGTGTATTTATCTGCTACCCTTTCCGGCTTTCGTCATATAGTCACTGACACGGATAGGCATAGAAACAGCAGCCGTCCGTAGGGAACGGCTGCTGCTCCAGGAGGTGCAAACACCATGTTCAAACCTAACCTTGCTTCAGTCTCCTACAGATCTCATCTCCTACCTCACTGGTAGTTGCCGATCCGCCAATGTCAGGGGTCTTGATGCCATCGCGGGTTACCTCCTCTAGGACATCTAACAGCCTCTGACCGGCTTCTTCCTCACCGAAATGATCAAGCATCATTTTCGCTGTCCAAATTTGACCGATGGGATTGGCAATTCCCTTGCCGACAATATCCAGTGCGGAACCGTGTACCGGTTCAAACATCGAGGGATACTTCCCGCTGACATTAATGTTAGCGGCAGGGGCTATTCCGACACTTCCCATGATGGCTCCCCCAATATCCGTCAAGATATCTCCAAATAGGTTACTGGCTACAATCACATCGAAGATCTGCGGCCGGGTAACAAAATATGAAGCCAGGGCATCAATATGATAGGATGCCGTCTCTACATCGGGGTAATCCTTTTTGACGGAATTGAAAACCTCATCCCAGAAGGGCATCGAATGAAAGATACCGTTGGACTTGGTGGCTGACGTGACATGCCCTCTCCTTTTTCTGGCTAGTTCGAAGGCGTAGCGCATCGCTCGCTCGGTACCCTTCCTGGTGAAGATTGCGTTTTGAATCGCCATCTCATCTTCACCACTGTGAATCCTTCCGCCGACCTCGCTGTACTCGCCTTCACTGTTTTCCCGAACTACGATCAGGTCAAAACCATTGGGGTTCACCAAGGGAGAGCTCAGGCCCTTAAAGTACTTGGCAGGCCGGATGTTAATCGCCTGCTCGCACTCCCTTCGAATCTTGATTAGAAGCCCCCACAGGGAAATGTGATCCGGTACCAGCTTGGGATTGCCTACGGCCCCGAGGAAAATGGCGTCAAAATCCTTCAGAGTGTCGATACCATCCTCCGGCATCATGCGGCCATGCTCGAGGTAGTACTCACAACTCCAGGGAAAGGTCTCGTATTCAAACTTCAGTCCACCATGGACCTCGGCCACGGTATCGAGCACCTGCAATGCCACAGGGACTACTTCCCTACCAATGCCATCGCCGGGAATCACAGCAATTTCAAATCTTTTCACCAGCCCATCTCCTCTCACAGTCGTTGATTACATGGTTGCTTCAGCCAATAACGAATCCCCTTTCCCGCCAAGGGCTCGTCAGCAAAGCGGGGGATTACATGCAAATGGGCATGAAATATCTCCTGCCCACCAACCGGCCCGCAGTTCCACCCGATGTTGTACCCATCGGGCTGGTATTGACTATCCAGCAGTGCCTTTGCCTCTTGCAGCAGGCGAAAGGTTGCCTCCCACTCATCCTTCGTCAAGTCAAAGACCGTTTCCCGATGTTTTTTCGGTACAATCACCCCGGAACCAACCAGGACTGGCTGGGGCCTTTGCAGGAAATAGCACAACTCATTGGCCAGAACTATACTTTGCTCTGGATCCGATTCCGGATAACAGAAGGGACACTGCATAAGGACGCCTCCTTAGCAACAGGCCTTTGGCTCTCAATGTTTGCCGGGAAGGATTGGGCCGCCGACCACCGCGTCATCACAGCGCAAACAAGTTGGTCTATGGCAGTGGGTGATCTGGGGATTTTCCACAATTTCCCTACTGGTTCTGTCAATAAACTCCTGCAGGGGGAACATGCGCCACAGACTCTCCCCTACCCTGACCCGCGCCTCTATATCCGCCACTACCCCGTCGAATTTCCCAAAGCCATTGGAACAGCTGCCGATCTCAACCTCCAGAATCTCGCCGTCTTCCCCTAGGGCCCAGCGGCGAAAGGAATTTCTCCCAGCCACCTGCTCTGAAAAGTGAAGGGGTGTGGCCTTGGTCAAGTCCACCCCGATCAAGAGCAAATAGCCGCCTCTTTCATAGGCCCGACGATAGGGTCCATACACATCAAGGGGCTCTTGCGCAGCGATTAGCTCCTTCGCTTCAGGTCCAAGGGCTGAAATGGAATTTAGCGGATGATCTCCCCTCACCGCTCCAGGGGTGTTAAGGACTGCCTGGGGAATCGCACCCATGCCGGCAGCGATCTTCTTGCTGCTGGGATTCCATGACGCAGCATCCTGAAGACTTCTTCCCTTCGTCTCTTCAGCCTCTCCCCCGTTTCTGGCGACGACTCTTCCCGCCGGCGCTGGCACCTGGGAGTCGAAGAGGAAGGTAGGAACCACTAAGGTACATCCCTCCTGGACAAAGGCTTGCACAACGGTATCCGCTCCACCTTCGACATGCCCAAAGGACTTCAAGGAGGAATGCAGACATACTATTGAACTGCTAAGACCCAAGGACCTAATGCCATCGATTATATCTTGCTTAGTTACCATCAAAGCGCTTCCCCTTCCCATTGAAGCTAACCCATAGAGAATCCGATTGTTTCCCATCGGGGTGCAATTGACCAAAACCCTGTAACCCCTCAATCTTCCTGCCTCATCGAGCAATTCCTTCCCACAGACAGGATCACCGAGTAAAGAAAAGAGTGCCTCGGCACAGCCTAGCTGGCATCGGGCACTCTAATTGAAAATCACCACCGCTGGCAACCCATGGTCTCTTGATCCTAGGCGAGCTTGATGCGGCCCACCAAGGCCTCCAGCTCCTGGGCCATCTCCGTCAGTTTCTGTGCCGATAGTGCCACCTCTCGAATGGAAGCCGATTGCTCCTCGGTGGTAGCAGCCATCTGCTGACTGCCGCTGGCAATCTGTCCAATTCCGGAACTGACCTCTTGGATCTGCGCGGTAATCCCATTCACTGCCTCCAGGATTTTCCGCATCCGGACGCCGCTCTCCTGCACCACTTCCACACTGCGGGCCGCGCCTGCTGCACCCTGATTCATAGACTTAACGGCCTCTGCCGTTTCCTCTTGGATCTCCGCCACCAATTGAGTGATATCCTTGGCAGCATCAGCTGATTGCTCAGCCAGCTGGCGCACTTCGTCGGCAACAACGGCGAAACCTCTACCGTATTCCCCGGCTCGAGCTGCCTCAATGGCCGCATTGAGGGCCAGCAAGTCCGTTTGTGATGCAATATCCCTGATCACATCGACAATTCTTCCGATCTCCTTGGAGCGAGTTCCCAGGCCCTCCACGGAATCCGCCAGGCCCTCGATGATATCCCGCAGGGCATTGGTCTGCTCCACGGCACCTACGATCGAAGCATCGCCCTCAGCCGCCATCCGGGAAATCTCCGCCGAGGCTGTGGCCATCTGGTCGGTATTCTTGTCCATTGCTTCAACGGTGATAGCAAACTGGCTGGCCAAATTGGCCTCATCTTCGATAGCGCTTTCCGTTTGCTGCATCGTCTCCGACAACTGGTAGCTGGAATCATATAACCCCTTGGCTGCCTCTGCCACCCGCCCCACTATCGCTCCCACATCATCCCGCAACCGGACCATCAAGCTGCCCAGAGCACCGATTTCATCGTTGCCAAACTTGTAGTTCAAGTCAACGGAAAAATCCCCCGCGGCCATGGCCTCAATCCGCCGAACCAGAAAAATGACTGGCGCAATAACCATCCTTTGCAGGGCCAGCAGCAATGCTCCAATGGTGAGAACTAAGCCAATGCCAGAGATCCAACCGATTTGAGCCAAAGCTCCATTGAGGCCTTGGCGCACCGCTGCCTGGGAGGCAGCCACGCTCCAAACACCAATCACATCTCCCCGGCTGTTCTTGATGGGTTGATAGGCGGCCTTGTAGGGCTCTCCGGCAATCACGATATTCTGAACATAAACCTCTTGTCCCTGGTCATAGATGGCACTGACGACATCGTCCGGCAAGGTGGTAACACCCAGATCTGCCCCATCGGCCCCTGCGTCAAAACCGGAAACGGACAGAGCTTCACCGCGGTAGACTGCGACCACCGCGTCAACGGCATCTCCGATGTCGCTAACCAATTGATCATTGACGACGATGAATCCCTTCATCAAATCGGTGTCGCCATGTTCAATCCACATTCCACGAAACTGCTTATCCAGCAGTTCATACCCACTGGTTAAGCTGGCCTCTATTCTCTGAGAAGTGACTTGATCCAATAACCGACTTACGCTCCGATAACTAGCGTAGAAAATAAGTCCCGATAGAATTAACATTCCCACCAGAACCACTGCGCCAACCTTCATGCGGACAGAAAATCTTCGCTTCATACTGCATCACCTCGTATGGCCAATCAATGTCCGATCTTGTTCCCGAAAGGATAAATTCCTTACGAGACTCAACTATATAAGGAGAATATCGACCGAAACACCGACTACCTTGAGGTTTCTTTTGCAGATTTACACATTATATCCAAACTATCGGCTAACGGCAAAGGATCTTTTGAATCTCCCCGATGGCCCGGGGAATAATCTCCTCACGAAACCGCTCAGGCCACGGATTTCGCACACTGGGCTTCATGAGAATCCCAGGATGGGGCAAACACAGGGCTTGATATGTACCGGTAGTCCCAGGCAGGAGCCTAATCTGTCCATCGAGATATTCCGTTGCCTGGTTGCGGGAAACTCCAAATACTGTGGCAACAACGTCAACGCTAAGGAAAATAATCAGCTTGGGTTGAGCCAAGGAGATCTCTTCCCAGAGCCAGGGCAGGCTTTTTTGGGCCAATTCCCGATACCAGGACCTTGTCTCAATTGCCCTTACTCCCAGCCGATGATAGCGGTTGACATGTCCCGGTTTAAAGAGGAACACCTTCACCAAGTTGGTAATCCAACACTGGGCTCGGCTTATTCCCAAGGGGCGAAGATAGTTTTCCTCCAACTCCTCACCGGAGGGTATCCTCCTGACCCTGCTGCCGTCGAAGTATATCTCCGAGGAAAAGGGTGCATCGTTGCTGGCCACCGGTACATCGGTAATTCCCTGGATGGTGGCAAACTTCGCGGAGGGATAGGCCCCAACGACCATTACTCCGCCAACCTTGGTCTCAATGGGGACCAGCACATTCACGGGGTTTCCATAGATGAAACGATAATCCTCTGGCAAACCCACAGCCTGCTTATATTCCCTATAGCATCTAGTCTGATACTCCTGGATCGTCATCTGCTGCTCTCCTTAGCCTTCCCTAGCTTCACTAGTCCCTGAGATTCTTGCGCAGCAACAGCTCATCGTCGGGCTGATACCCACAGCTTTGATAACACCCTATGGCCTTGTGATTGTCCTGACCGGTCAGTACCTTCACTTCATTGACCCCACGCTCCCGCAGCTGCGTCTCCAGCAGCGAGATTAGGCCCTTGGCTACTCCCTGCCTGCGAGCCGAGGGCTGGACATACAGCTCAGTGATTTCCCCCTGCAGCTCCTCATAGCAAAAGGAGGAGAAACTCTGGGCGCAGGCAAAGCCAACCAGCCCACCCTTAGCCTCTGCCACCGCCACCAGCTCCTGGTTACCAGCTAGCCTAGCCCGTACTTTCTCCTCAGCCCTTAACTTCCCACCGTTAAATTCTTGGTTCAGCCTGGCAAGCTCTGCGGCATCTTCGACTGTTGCTAATCTGATGGTAACGACCACCTTACATCACCATCCTCCCATGTATCATAGTAAAACTACGAAAGGAATCTCCCTATGAGGGTAGACCCTCTTTGACAGACTTCCTGGGGCCTTTTCTGTCTCGCCAGTGATTGAGAGCTAGGGCACTACCCAACAGGATAGAACCTCCGGTAACAAAGGCGGCACCCAATCCACTAAGGCTGGTGATCACCCCGAATAACAAGGGATTGACCAGTTGCGCCAGTCGATTGCCCATCAAGCGCAGTCCCATGGCCAGACCCCGCTCCTGGGATCCCGAGTTGTCGGCTACGATCAGCATACTAAGGGGCTGGGCAAGTCCAGTCCCAACACCGATTAGAAGGGATACGAAGGTGAAAAAAAGAAGACTTTGTCCGACAGGAATGAGAAGCAACCCGATTCCGGCAAAGGAAATCATCACCACTAGGGTGTTTAGCCGATTACCGATGAGCTTAACAGCTTGTCCCATGAAGGGGCGAGCCAAAAGCCCTGCTCCCGCTTGAATGGAGTTAAGCAGACCCACCTGGGTTGCCTGGTAACCTAGACTTTGGAGCAGCAGGGGAAAAAAGGCATCCCTGGCTCCCATGGCAAACAACACCGCAAAGCTGGACAACATCGCGACCTTGATGCCACCCCGACGAAGCAGATCCCTGACCAGGGGCTTATCAATATAGAGCCCTTCGTTGCCCCTCATTATCGGTTTGACCTTAGGTAAGATGCTAATAACCACCGCGGTAGCAACGCTCAACAAGGCACTAATCCAGAAGGTAGCCTGATAGGAGATGTGGTCTGCAATCAGTCCACCTAAGATAGGCCCGGTCAGTTGTCCGACACTACCGGCCGCGGTATACCACCCAAAGTTTGACTCTAGGTCCTGGGAGCTGCCAATGGATGAGGCATAGGTTTGGAAGGCGACGACGGAACAAAGCTGACAGATACCCGCGAGGGTCTGCGAAATTAGAATTCCCGACACACTGGGAAAAACCGCGATAATCACCATGGCTGCGGCAAACCCCAGGCTGCCGATGATGATCAACAGGCGTGGTCCATACTGATCAGTAGCTGCTCCCACATGGAGGGCAAGAAAGAAGGGAATAAAGGCGTAGGAGGCCACGATAATCCCAATCCAAAGGGACGAAGCACCCAAATTGTTGGCCAGCAATACTACCAAGGGGCGAGTCATCCCCAAGGAGGCGAAGGCCAATGCTGAACCGATACAAATCAGTAGTAGTGTGAAGGCTTGCTCTCGTCTTGGTTCATCTACCCGTTTCGAATCCGATGACAACCATAATTCCTCCTATCCCTGTTGAGGCTAATACTTAAGCATGGTCTTGATTGCGAAGGTGAACCCTTCCCCTTCTTGACTTCACCGAGGGTTAACAATTTCCTGTTTATGGAAAATCAGCCAGCTCCCACCGCCCCAAGGCGGCAGACTGGCTGATTTCCTAGGCACTTGCTGCTGAAGGAAGAGGAGCAAGCAAGATTTAATCGCTAGTTTAAATAGACATTTCGCTAGATCCATCGATCTACGTAATCCACTAGAGCAAAATCTACCTCTGCTTGACGGAAATATGTGAAGGCGTCGCCCCCGGGTTAATGTGACTCTGCTTGATGGACTGGTACGACATCATTCAGCTTCTAGGAGGATAGATAGGCTGATTCACCGGGAGCGATACCCTAAGGAGCCAAGTTACATTTGCCAGAAAGCAAACACGACTTACTATTTGAACTCTTCTTTCCCTACTTCATCATAACCAGTGGTACACTCAGACCACGGGTAATCAGTTCGACACAGATATAACCAACAAGTAGGGTGATCAGAACCACCACGATCAAACCCACATTGGCACTCAGTTCAGAGAGGAACCCACCGGCAATGGTCACTCCGCCGGATCGGTCTAGCCTTTGACAGGCAACCCACAGGTTACGGGCTCCCATCCTCAACTGCCCAGACAGTGCGCCTACCACACTGTGGTATACACCCTCGGCTTTTCGCCCCAGGATGAGTAACCCACGGAGGATACTTCCCATCAAGCCCTCCAAAGTGAGCACCTTGGGAGGCTGCCAGTGGAAGGCTCCAGTGGTTAGGCCAAGCCAAGCTACGACTATCCCTAGGCCTAGAGTAATTACCATCCCCATGACATCGGCCCCAGACCAGAAGGAAAAGCCCATGATCAATCCTTCGACCTGCTCTATCCCCAGCACCCTAGCCGCCGGAATTGCAAACCTTCTCAAAACAAGCTCTGGCCGTAATCCAATCACAAGCATGACCGCAGCCAGCGAAGCCATCGCGGTGCTAAACTGCCAAGTCTCACCCCGGACAATACCCGTGGATTTCCCTTTTCTGAGAAACATCAGGCAGTAGAGCTTTGCAAAGGAAGCAGCAGTACCTACTCCCACCAGAAGGAAGCATCTTTCTATCCAAATCATTAACGGCAAACCGGTACCGGCAGCCTGACTTATCCCATGATGTAACAAAGTCTTACTGGCGTATCCATTAAGTCCCGGTGCCCCAGTAATCCCCAAAACCGCCAGAAACATCAGCACCGCGGTAATCGGGAAGGAACGCCACAGACCCCCGAGATTGTATAGGTTGGTTTCCTTGGTGCGCACATAGACAACGCCAACCCCGAGAAACAAAGCGGCCTTAAAGAGGGCGTGGTTAATCACATGATAAATCGCTCCCGTCAGAGCCATCCCCCCGGATTGACCGAGGAACCAGGCTGCGCCTAATCCCAGGAGGATATATCCCATCTGGCTGACGCTGTGATAGGCCAATAGGCGCTTGGCATCACTTTGCAGCAAGGCAGCACCGACGCCCACCAGCATAGTGGCCGCGCCCAAGACTGTAAGGCAAAGACCCAATCCCTTGGTGCCGCTAAGCAGCGCAGAATCCCAGCCCACCACCTGACCCACCCGAAGCAAACCATAGGCCCCGGCCTTGATCAAGATACCGGAAAGGAGAGCACTGGCCGGTGTCGGAGCCACCGAGTGAGCATGAGGAAGCCACAGATGCAGGGGTACCATCCCGGCTTTAACTGCAAACCCTAGGGCAACAGCCACCAGACCCCAAACCACATGGGTATTGGGAAGTAACTGAGCTAGGGTACCCAATCCGATGGTCAGGGTTCCACCGGCTTGCCCAATGAGCACAGCACCAATGGCGACAAATAACCCGGCAGCTATACTAAAGAACAGGTAGAAATACCCGGCTCTCAGGGCCTCTTGATTACCCCGATGAATTACCCAAAACCATGAAGTAATGGTCATTAACTCAAAACAAAGCAGCAGGGTCAAAAGGTCCCCAGCCAAAAATACCCCGAGGACCGCTGTCTGAGTCAGCAACAGCCAGAGAGTAAATCTCCCTTCCCTGCCCTCGTGGTTCATGTACTCCGGTGCATACAGGGAAGCCACCCACCACACAAAGGCCGTCACCAGGAGAAAAATCCCCGATAGTGGGTCAACCCGTAGGCTGGGGCTGAAGGGACCCACCAAATTCCATTGATATGTGAACACTTCACCACCCAAAATGCCGCCTAACTTCCACCCACTTAAAAGCAATACCAAGGAACTGGCTGCAAAGGGCAGATACCTGCCCGCCCTTGGCCTCAGAGCCAAGAGGACAGCTGCCAAGGCCGGTATGAGGGGAAGAGCCATCCAAGTCATGCTGTTTCACCCCTTTATTTTAGAAGAAAGCATCAACGATAGCTGTAATAGCCGGCCAGACAATTCCTGGCGCTACACCCATGACCAATGCCCCTACCACCAAACCAAGGGTCGGAGCCAACATCCAAACAACCTGCCCGCCCCTTTCCAACTTTCTACCAGAAGCCTCGCCGCTAAAGGCTGAGACCACAATGGGGACAAAGTAGCAGGCGTTCAATAGACCACTGACAATCAACACCAAAGCTAGGGGCCAACTTCCGCTGGCGATGCCGCCCTTCATCAGATAATACTTGCCCCAGAAGGCGTTAAGGGGCAGCATACCGATCATACCAAGACAAGCCACACCAAAGGCACCAAAGGTCAAGGGAAACTGCCAACCGACACCCGGCATCTGGCTAACATTCACCCTGCCCGTCCCCTTGGCGACAATCCCTGCCCCAAAAAACAGTGCCATCTTCAAAAGAGAATGGCTCACCATGTGGATCAGAGCCCCAGCCAGAGCCCAGGGATGTAGGATAAAGGCCCCCATGAGAATATAGGACAGTTGACTGATGGTGGAATACGCCAGTCTTCTCTTTAGAACGTCCTGCCGCAGGGCAATCACAGAACCGGCCAGGATTGTAAAGGCCGCGATCCAGGGCAACCATCGTCCCAGGGCCAGCTGTGACACCAGCTCAGGGCCAAAGATGGAATAGATTACCCGCAGTAGACCAAAAACCCCAGAGTTAACTACAGCCACGGCGTGGAGCAAAGCGCTTACTGGAGTGGGAGCCACCATGGCTGCGGGCAACCACCGATGCAAGGGCATCAGCGCAGCCTTAACTCCAAATCCTGCGACAAACAGAGCCAAGAGCCAGCCCAGGCCCCGCCGGGATCCCACCGCTGCCAATAGAGGTCTACCGGTAAATTCTAGGCTACCTGCCAAGAGATAGGTAACCACCATCGCTACCAAAATCGCTCCAGCACCGGATAGACTATAGATAATGTACTTGGATCCTGCCTTAACCGCTTCCTCATCCCGCTGATGAATCACCAAGGGATAGGTGGCAAAGGTTAACAACTCATAACACAAATACAGAGTCAACAAGTTGCCAGAAAAGGCCACCCCCAAAGTCACAGCAAAGGATAACAGGAAGAATGTATAATAAGTGCGTTGCCTGGGTTCGCCATTCATATATCCGAAGGAATAGACGGTAGCCAGTACCCACAGGGATGAGACTATAAGACCAAAGACTACGCCCAGTGGATCAGCCCGAAGACTCCAGGTCAGCCCACCCAACCTCATTGTCAGACCCACCGACTCCCCGGCCATTACAGCTAGGGCCACCTGCCAAGTAAACCAAGCGCCGGAAAGTGCAAAGGCCAATGTCAGTGTATTGCGTATCCCGCTCCTGACTCGGTCCGTGAAGGACAAAACCACCGCTCCCAGGACCCCACTGAGCAGAGCCAAAGTTAAGTTGCTCACCTACCCCACCTCCACTTTCCGGTTTATTTGAACAGTAGTTCCGAAGCAGCTTGTACAGCCATCTCCAAATATGATCCTGGAACAGTGCCAAGGACTAGTACTCCAACGGCTAGTCCAATCATAGCGATCTTCTCTAGTACACCGGGATCCTGCCAATCTTCCTGAGGGGCAGGCTCAAAATAAGCCACCCGAATAATGGGAAAGAGATACGCGGCACAGAGAACGCTGCCAAGAATAATCACCGCCGCTGCCAGGACCCCCCCGACTTCCAGACTTCCCAGCAGTAGATACCATTTGCCTACGAAACCTGAAAACAGGGGTATGCCAACGAGGCCAAGACTAGCGATGGTGAAAACCGCCATTGTGACCGGCATCTTCTTGCCGATGCCCGCCAGCTCACTAATTCGGGTCTTCCCTGTGGTAGTAACTATCGTTCCGGCCGCCAAGAACAGACTGGACTTGATCATGGCGTGACTAGCCATGTGATAGAGAGTACCGGTCAGACCGGTGACATTCACCAGTCCCAAACCCAAGAAGACATAACCCACTTGAGCCACCGTTGAAAAGGCCAACCGACGCTTGAGCTCTTCCTGGCCCAAGGCCAGAATCGATGCCGCCATAGTTCCGACCATCCCCAAGATAACCAAAATCCGGTTCACCCCTAGGGTGGTAATCAAGGAAGCACCGAAGACACCGTACAAGATTTTCATCAGACATAGGGCATATCCCTTAACGGCCAAAGCCGAGAGGATGGCACTGGCAGGAGTTGGCGCACTGGAATGCGCGTCAGGCAGCCAAACATGTAGAGGAAATAACGCTCCCTTGACACCAAAACCCACTAAGAAGAAACTAACCGCCAGCCAAATCACATGGGGATACGTTGACCAAGCCTTGACTAATTCTCCGTTGGCAAAGCCTATGTTGAGGTGTCCAGTCGTAATGTAAACCATTCCGATCCCGGCTAGAATGAAGCTTGAGCCAATCGTAGCCAAGACCAGATAGTTGAAGGCAGCCGATGCCGCTTTAGCTCCCCTGCGAGCACTAACCAGACCACAACAGCTCAAAGTAGCTACTTCCACTAGAACAAAGATATTGAACATGTCATTGGTAAAGGCCATTCCAGCCAAAGCACCCGTTAACAACAGATAGAGGACGAGAAACTTACTCCTCGTTTCTGAAGGGCTCACCTCTTGACCCAGAGCGCCGCAGGCATATAGGGATATCGGCAACCCCACTCCCGTAACCATCAATGCAAAGAATACGCCGAGGTTTCCCGCCACAAGTTCTATTCCCCAGGGCGCTGACCAACCTCCCACCCCGTAGACAATGGACGAACCGACAGAGGGAAGGAGAAAAATTGCCAAGTACCCGGTTCCCAATAGGCCCAGAGCTACGATGGCGACAGTCAGACCCCTAATCAACCGGGTTCTTCGGAATAATACTGGAAGGATATAGGCGACGAGCAAAGGGCCAACGACTAATAGTACTGGTAAATGTTGCTTCAATGTTGCCGTCATCCATTCGTCACCTCATCTTTCATCCGCGAAATCTGCCGGGCATCGGTTGTGTGATAAGAACGATACAACCTGACAATCAGAGCCAAGGCAAAGGCAGTAACGCTAACACTAACCACGATTCCGGTCAACATCAGGGCCGATGGCAAAGGGTTAATGTAAGGCTGCTCTGGATTAGCTAGATCCAGAATAGGCACTACTCCATCCCGGCGATTACTGGCGGCAACAAAGGTAAGATAAATGGCACTTTCCATGATGTTGATTCCCAGTAGCTTCTTAAACAGGTTAGACCGAGTCAGTACCGTCACGACTCCAATGACGAACAAGATCGCCGCCATGAAGTATGGGTAGTTGATCAACACCCTGCCCCAAAGACTGCTCATCAGTTCTCCTCCTCCGTTAGGGCGAAGAACAGAGTAACCATCGTGCTCGCTACCTTTACCCCGATGCCCAATGTAATAAGAAAGACTAACCCACCAGAGAACAAGTCTCCGGCTTGACCTACCGGCACACCGGCCTGCTTGTTCATCAAGAATGAAGTTCCCCGCAGAATACCCACCAAACCGATAGCCCCGTACCACAGAGTGCCAAAGCTCTCCGCCATGGTGGTCACCCAGTGGGGCAACTTGTCACTTCCTCGCTCCAAGCCAAACACAGTAGCAAAGCCAATAAATCCTAACCCTACAATCATTCCACCAGCGAATCCACCGCCGGGAGAAAGATGTCCATGAAAGATCACATACAATCCATACATTTGGATAAAGGGAAGAAGTATGGTAAGAATCCGCTTTAGAATTAGATCTCTCATTGGTCTCCCTTCTTTCCTACACCGGTCTTGAGGGTGACAAGTACTGCCATAACAGCTGTAAAGAGAACCGTCGTCTCAAACAACGTATCATAGGCTCGGTAGTCTACGACGATGGCAGTGATCATGTTGGTGGCACCAGTATCTTCCAAGGCATTGTGAATATACCGTTGACTAACGATATTATCCGAAGGGCCCTGGGGAATTCCATAGGGCGGCAACTCTGCAATAGTAACCACCATCACGTAACCGACCAACAGAGCGAGGAGAAAAAATAATAATCTGCGAAATTTCATCTTCATTCCTCCCTCCGGTTGGTTCGGTAGATAACAACCATCATCAACACCGTCGTCCCTATCCCCGCTGCTGCTTCGGTTATAGCTAAATCTGGAGTATTCATCGCCAGCCACACCAAGGCCATAACCAAACTATAGGCTCCGTAAACAACAACAGCGTGAATCAAGTCCTTGATCCAATACATCGCTAAGGACGCAATAATAAGCAAACTGAGCATAGCCATAATGCCATAATCTGTACCAGTCATCGCCACTTCTGTCACTCCCGCATCACCTTTGTACCCTGAGTGGGTCGCACTCCCCTTACAAGACCGCCCTTAGCAACCATATGGCTCATGACTGGATTGATGAGCCAGAACAGGATCAGCACCACCAGAAGCTTAATCCGAAGAGCAGCAGTAGGACTTAGAAGAACTAGGCCCAAACCAACCAGACCTATCCCAAGAGTGTCACCTACCGAAACTCCGTGCAGCCGGCTATAGGGATCAGGAAGGCGAAATAATCCCAGGGTGCTGATAGTAAAGGCTAGAAAAGACCCGACGAAACATATCCCTGCTAGCCACCTAATCACTAGAGACCACTTCCTCTTCCTTTTCTAGAATCCCCTTTACCTGTGACAATCGCTGGTTCCAGCTGTCGGGAGCCAACACCCGAAGTATCCACAGGTTTCCAATAAATCCGCACAAGACAAAGACTATGGCCACGTCGACGAAGCTGTAATTATCGTGGAAGAAAGCGAGTAATAGAATAATCGCCACGATCATACTGCTAATGGCATTAATGGCCAGTAGACGATCAATGGCCGTCGGACCCAGAATGGCTCGCAACAGAGCCAAGAGGATTAGTGTCATCAGCCCTACCAACAACCAAACCACGTGCCTTCCTCTCCTTTCTCCACAACTCAATCTCTTCAATCTCTCGAATTAGCTGCCAATCCAGGAGATCTGCTGCCGTCTCCGTGGTCAAAGCGTGCACCATGAATTCCCCCGTCTCCGGATGAACATCAATCGTTACAGTTCCCGGGGTAATGGTAATGCAATTGGCCAAAAGTACCCTGGCCCAATTAGTTTCCAAGGGAGGCCGCATAATGATAATCGTCGGCGTCACTGAAGGACCATTAAAGAGAACAGTCTTGGCTACGGCAATATTCGATGCAATCACGAAACCAATTAGCCGCACCACCAGTCTCCCAAGAAGAACCATTTCCTTCACCGCAACCCGTGGTAGATATGGAAACAAATCCCGCCACAGCCACACCGTCCCCACGGCTAGTACCAAACCCGCTAAAATATGCTGTAGATCAAAGCTTTCGGCTAATACCAGCCAGAAGGATAACAGCAAGCCAGCTATAATTACTTCCCGCCTGCGCAAAATAACCGCCCTCCTACCTTACTACTAATCTTGCTACCTCCCCCCCCGAGCCAGGCCTTAAGAGGCTAGCTACTCAACTCTGCCACAGGGGGCCAACTGGGAGATGTATACTCTTCCGATTCCAGCTGTATAGCCTCACGAACTGCCCGTCGCAAGGCACAATTAATATCTCTGCATAGCCGCTGCCGTCCCAGTTCCTTAACCAACCCCATCCGGGTTACCATGCGCAATGCCTTCTTACTCAATCCCGCTACATAGAGCGCCTTGCCCTGTCCTTGCAGACGTCTTGCCAAGTCCAGTAGCGCCAAGGCAGCGGTCTCATCGAGGATCGAAACATCGGATAAATCTAGAACCAAGATAGGTTTGTTGGCCAGCTGCTTGATCTGGTTTCTTGCCTGTTCCACTCCTACAAAGAACAACGGCCCATGAAAAGCCAACACCTGAACGGCGTTATGTACCTGGTAAGATAAGGCAGGCTCCCGCTCTTCTTTATGGGATACTTCCCTTCCCTGGGGCAAAGCAGCCAACTCCACTACTACCCCAATCACGGCCAAGATTACTCCCGCGACTACTGCTATTGCTAAATCCTGAACCACGGTGAGTATGGTGGTGAAGATGAGAATGGCACCGTAGGACCACCGCGCTCGCGGTATCAATCTTAAGCTCTTCCAATCAGCGGTACGCACCGACGATACCATCAAAATCGCTGCCAAGGATGCCATCGGAATCCGTCTTACCACGGGCTGTAAGACCAAGACCATAAACCCGAGAAACAAGGAATGAAGAATACCGGAAACTCGGGTACGACCCCCGGCGTAAACGTTGATGCCGGAGCGAGCCACGGCCCCAGTAATGGGAACACCACCAATTGCACAGGAGACAAGGTTCCCCAGGCCCTGCCCTACCAGCTCACGGTTACTATCGTGCTGGCTTTCGGTCATGCTGTCGGTGACCTGTGCCGACAATAACGCCGATATGCTACCCAGCAAGCAGATACTAACTGCAGGCATGATCAAAGAACCAATGTGCTCTAGCGGCATTAATCCAAAGGTAAATTTCGGTATTGTAAAGGCAACTTCGCCTACTACGTGTGACGAACCAATAAATTGATTGAGGGCAAGACCGGCGACTAATCCAAAGAGAGAATCGGGGACTCTCTTGAAGAGTTGTGCAGCAAGAACGATCACTAGCGCGGTAAACAAAGTGATGATAGGTTCTTGAACGGCATCACCGATGGCTGTCATGAAAAACAAGATTGATATACCATTGGTGAAACCGGCAATCACCGGCTGAGGAAGATATTTCACAAACTTACCTAAACGCAAAAGGCCAAGACCAATTTGCATCAGCCCTGCCAAGATACCAGCCAAAAGCATACCGCCCAACCCATGTTTGGCAACCAGACTGACCAGGATTGCGGTCATCGCTCCAGTAGGCCCAGAGATCTGAACCCCGCAGCCGCCAAAGACCGAAGCCACCAAGCCACCAAAAATGGATGCATACAAGCCAGCTATAGCTCCCGCGCCGCTAGCAATTCCAAAGGCCAATGCCAAGGGCAAAGCTACAATCGCCGCGGTAAGCCCACCCGCCACATCACCGCGATAACGTCCCCACCAAGAACGCACACAGATCCCCCCGTATACCTAGTAATACCTCGTAGTGAACCATCTATATCAACGCCGAAGGATGCGCAGACACAAAAAAAAGCGCATGCAAAGACCCTCTACGGGACTAATACACTACGCTTGGATCACTCCTACGGGGTTAGCTGACGGGTTCGGGCTCCCAAGTTGCCCTACCTGGCAAACCGCAAGCCAGGATTCACCCCACTTTGATAGGGTCCCCCATTTCCTAACGGAATTCGGAGATAACGTACATATGTATGTTTTGATTATATCTTGGCAAGAAAAGCTGACATCTCAATCATACCACATCCCCAGACTTAGTCAAGGGATTTGGGCTAAAAATATGAGGAATACCTATGATTTGTCTGTCAGAAGCTACTATACCGGGATTACCCTCACGACTCACATCAAGCTGACCCAATTTTTGAGCCCTGTCCCGTCACCCAGCCATTGCCACTGGAGCCGTCGACAATCCCCTCATTCAAGATCTAACTCATGGATCAATTCCTTACTCTGTTTACCAATGCACATAGAGCCCAGGGACTCATGCAGCCTCTGAGACGCAATATTGTAGTCATAGATCCTAGAACCGTACACCCCCTAACTGGCGGGCACGATCAATGATGGTCCTGATCACCTTCTTTCCAATGTCGCGGCCCCGATACCAACCTACACCAATAAGAATAGATGGGTCTCGGCCTTTGGCGCAACATCACCGTTCGGGACAAAGTTCCCGTTTTCCAGGACCTCAATGAAGTACAGCTGGCCATGATCAGACAGGTACTCATACATGCCCAGACATAGTCCCCATCGGGAATCTGGGATTTGTCCGTTATTCCTTCGAAACCATGGAAAACTTCTCCGTCCCGATACCAGGGCACCGCCTGATGAAAGCTGCCGTCATAGGCCCTCAGCCGTAATCCATCGCCTACATAGATGATTTGAGTTGTTGGACGTCACCTCTTGCAACGTGACTACCTCCTTAACGGTATCACCCAAAACCATCCTCTGATTATGTAATACTTCAATCCCATGCCCCTACTGAAAAGGGAGGAGCCTAGCTCCTCCCTTTCGGACTGAACGCATCGCTCTGTGAGCTAATGGCGAACATCAACATGGTAGTGCTCTGTATGAAATCCCGGCCAGGCACGGTTGCGACGGTCTCGTTCCAAATCTCCCTTGCGGGGTAGGGTAATTAGCCGATCACCATCGGAGAATTGGCCGCTTCTGGCTTGATCTCGGATCACCAGCTCGCGATGGAGTTCCAGGCACTTTTCTCGGTACTCTTCACTCTCGGCCAAATTCCTTAGCTCATGGGGATCCTCAGCGAGATTGAAAAGCTGTTCCTGACCACCCTCGGGATACCACATGTATTTCCAAGTTCCATCGGTGATGGCCAGATACAAATGGTCTCCGCCGGCCATGGCTTCTACGTAGCGGCGAGGCTGATCAATCTCTCCCCTAGCCAGGGCAGTCAGATCCATACCATCGACACCTTCGGGGATCTCCCCTCCGGCAGCCTTAACTAGAGTTGGCACAATGTCAGCAAAGGTAACAGGAGTAGTCACCGTGGCTCCATGCTGCCGATTTTCCCAACTCTTGGGCAGCCTAAGGACAAAGGGGATATGGGCAGAGGATTCATGGAAAAACACCTTTCCTCCGGTGTTATGATCACCGAGAAACTCACCGTGGTCCGAGGTATAGATAATTAGCGTGTCATTGAACAGGTCGAAATCCTGCAGAGCCGCAAATATCCGTCCCATATTGTAGTCAATTTGGGTAATCAAACCGTAATAGGCAGCCCGGGCTTCTCTAATTACCTCTGGGGGAATCTGGTCCAAGGACCAACTCTGCCTTAGTCGTTGAATTGGCTCCGGGCAGGAACTGTCAAGGGCCCATTCCCCGACAAAGGGCTCTGGGATCGGGCAGTTGCGATACATCGAGTAGTAGGGCTCCGGTGGATCCAAGGGCGGGTGGGGTTTGCTGTAGGAGCACCACAGGAAGAAGGGTGCCGTCGGATCTCGTCTCTCCCGAATGTACTCCACACACTGTTCAGAAATCCAAGAGGTCAATGTCATCGCTTCTGGCACAGTTGCCATCCCAGGATACAGCTCGTTTTGGCCTAGACCGTGGCGCATCGGCTGTAGGGGATAGCCCGATCGAGCCATCTCCCGGTAGTAATCGGCGGGTAGAATCATTTCATCGAATCCATGCCTGGCTCGCTCCGGCGTAAAGTGCATTTTACCAATGGCAGCGGTCTGGTAGCCCAGTCTCCGAAGGTACGCGGGCAAAGTGTCGTCTCTGCCCATCACCGAGCTGGTGGGTCCATTCCCCATCATCCCGTGATTGCCAACAAACCGCCCTGTCATGATGCCCACCCTAGCAGCCACACAAATGGGGCAGTCAGAGTAGGCCCGGGAAAAGGTAATTCCCTCCCTTTGCAGGAGGTCAAAATGCGGTGTGCGCATGAAACTCGGTGCAGCCGTTCCGGCTGTATCAAAGCGCTGTTGATCCGTTGTGATCAATAAGATATTTGGTGCCTTGACCATTCAATCCCCTCCTTGACCTCTAGTCAACGCTCGTCTTTGCTTGCCTAGACTTTCTCCTGATCAAACTGGATCCCTTTTCCAACCCAGCCAAACAACAAAACCCGGCATGTAAGACTCTGTCCTTGCATACCGGGCTTGGGAAACGTAGTATTCAGGTAACTTTCCCTCAAAGGTCTATCTGTAAGTCCATCAGGATCTCGTCGTCGTATACGCCATTGATATTGAAAAAGTCTTTATGAACACCGACCTTCACAAATCCAAACCTCTCATAGAGTCTGATGGCCCTGGTGTTACTCGCTTTGACTCCAAGGCTGATGTTCCTGATCCTGCCTGTGCCCTTGGCAAACTGAATCAGCTCATGCATGACAGCAGTTCCTATCCCAAGACCCCAATAGTCTTTTCTGACTGAGATACCTATCTGGCTGTTGTGGGCCAGCCTTTTCCGACTGGGGCTGCTGATATCTGCCAGGCTGACGACCTCGCCATCAATGATTCCCAGCACCATGAAAATGTTTGGATTCTCCTGTGCCTTTCTCAGGTACTCCCGTTCCTCTTCCACAGTGAGAGGAAATTCGCCGCCGCCAAAGGAGAGGTTGTCGGTCTCTCCGCCAACGGTGTTAAGATAGGCTATCATCTGTTCTGCATCGTCTACTACCGGATTCCTCAAGGTTAACAACTGACCGTTTCTTAGCTGGATTTCTTTATAATAGGATTGATCTAAACCCATGGATTGTCACCTCATATGTAAGTAGGTAATGTCTGCTTTCATGGAGTAAATCTATTGCCATTCACCAGTAGGCCCTTGACCTGTGTCTTGGGCCTATCGTTCCAACTCAGACTAACCCCCGAGGGGCTAATCCAGCGTCACCGCAATCACATCAGCAAATCTCACAAAACCAAGACTCGCTGCCAAACCCTGGGAGGCGAATTTGTCGCTGGAGCAAGACCAAAGGGGAACCCTTCCCCTTTCCAAGAGGTATTTGATCAGCGCCCCTGTCACAGTCTTGGCAAGGCCCTGCCTGGGGTACTCCGGTAGAGTATTGATCCCCATCTCCACCACGACATCCTTCATAAAGGGCACATCGGGAGCATCGGTGGCACTGGCTAATCGACCGTCTCGGTACACGCCCCAGGACAATCCCCAGGACAATCCCCTGTCTGCTAAACAGGCAAAATACTCAGCCAGCCATCCCTCGGGGTTGGAGCTTGGATGCACCGACTGGAAAAATGCAAGATAGTCGCTGTAATCTGACCCCGTCAGCTGAACAGCTTCCGAAGTATCCAGTCCAACGGGCAGAACCCTGCGCTGCTCCTCAACTCCTTTGGTACTCTTCTCCCCAAAGGTGAAGCCACCGGCGAATGAGGTCCGACCTGGTATAAAGCAGCGGACTATCTTCCCGTCCATACCTTTTCGCCAGCTGCGCAATGGGGATATGAAACATTGCGTATAGCCCCGGCACAGCGTCCCCTGCAAAGCGCTGCATAATCACATCGATTCCATCGGTTCTTAGATTCCCTAGGCTCCACCAGGACCTCGTCTCACCTATGTTGCTATACACTTCAAGGCTAGGAGTGACCATAAAGGCTAATATCTGGGGCATACTGGCGTAGGGTTCCTGGCGATCCCGAAGCTCTTTTAGCCACTGGGCTTCCGCCTTTCCCAAAGCAGTATGGATATCCGGCGCGTTGAAGTGCTTCACCGTTTTTTCCTTGAGATAGGTCGGAATAATGTCTATCGCCTTTGTCGTTGGACGCAAGTGCTCAATATCAAAGGCCTCTCCTTCGGGAGCTGGAGTATTAACAAAGACGGAAAACTCCCCGCCTAATCCTTCTACCCTTCTATCCAGCTCCAGTGACTGAATTAGCCCCACAAACTCCTCTAGTTCTCCCAAGCAGTGCTGGGTCAGGAACAACTGCCACCGGGGAAAGATGCCCTGGGCCAGCAATCGCTCCGTGGCCACCAGACTATCCCGGAAGGCCCCCGGTCTTCTGGTGAAGTAGTCGGTGTTGGCCTCCAGTCCAAAGAAGGTAATCTGCACCGTCTGGGTACCAAGGGACTTCAGCCACTGGGCATAGTCGGGATCTCGGGCCAAACGCCAGATGCTGGCCAACTCAAAACGAAGAGCCTTTCCAGAATCACTCAACTCCTGTTCCAGCTCCCATAGCCTTCGATAATGTGGTGCAAAATCCGGCTCCCGATACCAGGTCTGCACCGTCATTTGCCGAAAGTAAGGGGTAGATTCCCTTGGATGAACATAATTTCTAAACTGCTCAACGATCCAGCGCAGGGACTCCTCAGACACCGAACCATTGGGAGCCCTTCCAAGCCAGCAGTGGCGACAGCGATTGGGACACCCAGCCATATCTACCGTGACAGCTATTTCCCGTGGAATTAAGGCTGGCATTGGCTTCACATCCTTCAACCTTAGGTATCGGTACTATAATTGACTTTGAAATCTAGGGATGTCATACTGAAGTAGATCGAAACAGGCGTCCTAATATATGTCCATAGAAAGAGTGGATTCATGCACATGAAGGTAAATTACCATACCCACACCTACCGCTGTCGACACGCCGAGGGAACAGACAGAGAATATGTCGAGGCAGCCATTGCAGCAGGAATCAAGGTAGTAGGATTTTCCGATCATGCCCCCATTCCCTTTGCCGATGGATTTGTCTCCAGTTCCCGCATGGCCATGGATGAACTGGAAGGTTACGTGAATTCCATCAGAAGCCTGCAACAGGAATACAAATCCGATATCAGGATCCTCTTGGGATACGAAGCTGAGTATTATCCCGATGAATTTGCTTCCATGATTGCCCACCTTGAGCAATATGGCTATGACTTTCTCATCTTAGGACAACACTATCTAGGCCGTGAGCAGGATGGCAGAGCCGTGGGAAACTGCGGAGATGACCAAAGCCTCCAGGATTATGTGGATCAAGTTCTTGCCGGACTGGAAACTGGGAAATTCCTGTATCTGGCCCATCCCGATATGATCAACTACCAAGGCCCAGAGGAAAACATGTTTAATGCCTTGGTTACCATCTGCCAAAAGCTAAAAGAATTAAATATGCCCGTTGAGTACAACCTCCTGGGAGCCCGAGACAACCGACACTACCCAACGACAACGCTTCTGCGGGCCGCCAAGGCTGTGGGTAATTCCATTATTCTCGGTGCCGACGCCCATCAACCCCATGTATTTGCTAGAAAGCAAGATGTCGATGCTGCCCGGAAACTGATCGAGGGCTATGGTCTAACCATCATCAATGAGCCCCTCATCTAATCCGTTGACCACTGCCGAAGTCAAGCTATGCCCTTGCACCATCTATTCTGACTCAGGACTAATTTCCCTTCACCAGGTAAAGAGCCTTGAGCCACAGCCGCAAGAGGAATCCAATTAACCTAGTCACTGTAACTAGTCAAGCCTACCTCATCCTGGGGGTAGGTTTTTCCTTGCCTAAGAATAGGTTAGCGCATGCCCCAGAGCCCGACCCGGAGACACTAGATAAGGCCCTGTTTCCTGGGCCAAGGGCAGAAATTAACAGGCAAAAGCTGGGGTTTCTAGAAATATATATAGTTGTTGTCTCCTTTGGGATTGACGCCTATCGATTTGGGAGTTGAATTTGCCGATGATCGTACTACATGGCGGCTACGTGCCGCCCCGCCATCATAAACCTGTCCACGAGACCGCGATTCTGGAAGCTGGGGCCCACCGCTTCTTTTTTTGGGCCGAAAAGATCGAAACCGACAAGACCCCGATTCTCGGATCCAACGTGGAGGTTGCTGACGATGCCGCTTCACCTCCCATGCATCCCTATTTGGCCGGATCCCAGGATCTGTTCCAAATCCTCGGGCCATTACCCTTGAATCTCAGCACCCTACATCCCTATCAATTGCTGCTGCCCTCTGCTAACAACATGCCGGTGTCGGTCTGGGGTGACACCAGCTTGCCGTCGGATGCTGCCACCCTGGAAGTGTGGACCGTTGCTGGGGTGTACCTTCCCCACGAACTGGTGCTTTCAGTTTTTGCCCAAGTGCGAAGATTGGCCAGAACCAATCCCCAAAAACTGTTCCTCGCTCCCGACTTTGCCTTTTGGATGCAGGCCGGAGACCTCGCCCTGGATATTCTCCAACAGGGGCAATACTTGCCGCAGGTAGAGGCAGCGCGAAGGAACCCCCATGTCCTAGCTGCAGCTTGGTCCATTTGTGATGAGGCGGTGGATCTAACGGCTCAAGTGACTCAACTGGCGGCGAAAGCACCTCCGGCAACAGTGGCCTATCTCCATCGCTATGGAGCAACCTTTCGGCGCATTCCCCATCCCCCGGAAAAACTGCTGGAAGACTTCCTGCGCCGAGTGGTAGACAAGACCGTCACCGCCATCGCTGCCCGGGCCAAGCAATCCACCGAGGAGAGTGAAGCCCCCATTACCCAACAACCTGCCCACGCTCTGGTAGAAGATTGGCTTCGGCTGTTGCAGGGCCAAAGGGTAGACACAGAACGCCACGATCCGAAGGACATTAACCAACTGCGGGAAGAGGTCAGCCGGTGGCAGGATTCCATCACCATGCCCACGCCGGAAAATTGGGGGATCTGCCTCACTGCCTACCCGCTGGAGGAAGCCGCAGAGTCAGGTGAGGAATCAGCTCTGCTCCCTGAATCCTGGGAACTGGAGATCTTTCTCACCAATTTGCAGGACCCGTCGATTATGATTCCGGCAGAGGGAATTATTCACCCCGACGATGGGTTGGATCTGCCGGCAAAGGACCTGGGGTACAGCCAATACACCGCCCCGCTTCGCACCGCTCTCATCAAAGCGGCCAAGGCTTTTCCCCCGCTGGAAAGGGCCTATCAGAAGGAACTAAATAGTAAGATTGTGGTGTCCGCTGACACCTTCAGTCAACTGCTGCAGCTGCCTGAAGCGGTCAGCGAAGCCGCTGGACTCTCCCTTCGGGTTCCCTCCACTATGGTAGCCGAGGTCAAACTGAAGGCGATTCAGGGCAGCGAGCTTGAGGATTCCCAAGGCAAACTAGCCCTGGAGAAACTGCTGAACTTTGATTGGCAGCTGGCCATCGATGATGTAGAGGTCTCCCAAGAGGAATTTGCCCGCATGGTAGCTTTACGCCTGCCGATTCTGCGGATTCGGGATCGGTTTGTCACTATTCCTCAGGATCGGGCGAGACGCCTGTTATCCCTCTGGAACCGGGTGAGTTCCCGTCCCCTAGGGGTAGCTGAAGCGCTGGAACTTAAGGCCCACTCCGGGGCCGATGTGGAGATTGAGTTTGCCCCCAACAGTTGGCTGGCCAAGTTGGAGGAGGCCATCTCCGGCGAAGCCACCTGGCAGCCCCTTCCCCAGCCCCAGGGTTTTAACGGTGTGATGCGCCCCTATCAACTGCGAGGCTATGCGTGGTTGAAGTTCATGCAGGCCCGAGGCATCGGAGCCTGTCTTGCCGACGACATGGGTTTAGGAAAGACAATTCAGGTGATTGCCCTATTGTTATCCCTTTACCACGGTGATAATAGCTCCCCAGACCAGACCGGGGAACAGGTCACCGGGCCGACGCTAATTGTCTGCCCCACTTCGGTAATCGGCAACTGGCGCCGGGAGATTCAGCGCTTTGCGCCCGCTTTGCGGTTGGCGGTCCACTACGGGCCCCATCGCCCCACCGGCGTAGAGATGGTTGCCGACACCGCTGAGGTTGATGTTGTCTTGACCACCTACGGACTGATCCATCGTGACCGCAACACTTTGCAGCAGGTCCATTGGGCCGGCATTGTCCTGGATGAAGCCCAGAATATTAAAAACCCCCATACCAAGACAGCCCAGGGCGTTCGTAACTTGACTGGAGGTTTTCGGATTGCTCTGACAGGAACACCCATTGAAAACAACCTCGTTGAGCTGTGGTCCATTATGCACTTTCTCAATCCCGGGTTCCTGGGAAGTCTAGAGCAATTTCGGCAGCGATACGTGAATCCGATCCAACGCCGAGGGGACCGGGCGACCCTGCGCCGTCTACAGCGGTTAATCCGTCCCTTTATCCTCCGGCGCCTGAAAACGGATCCGGAAATTGTGCCGGAACTTCCGGAAAAGATCGAAAGCAAGATCTACTGCAGCCTCACCAGTGAGCAGGCACAGTTGTATCAAGCTGTCGTCGATGATCTCACCAGGACCTTAGAGACCAGCTCACTCTCCCAGATGAGACGCCGAGGATTGGTGCTCCGTACCTTGACTCACTTGAAGCAGATTGTTAATCACCCCTCGTTGTTTCTTAAGGAGCAGAAATTGCGGGGACGGTCCGGTAAGGTGCAGCTGTTACTGGAAATGCTCACGGAAGTGATCGCCCAGGGCGAAAAGGCATTGATCTTCACCCAGTACGCGGCCATGGGCAGACTGCTCCAGGACTACCTAAGGTCGCGACTGCGATGTGAAGTGCCCTTCTTGCATGGAGGCGTTCCCCAGGAACAGCGAACGGCGATGGTGGAACGCTTCCAAAGTGAGTCCGTCGGTCAGTGTCCCATCTTCATCCTCTCTCTGCGTGCAGGAGGCACAGGGCTCAATTTGACCGCGGCTACCCATGTCTTTCACTTTGACCGGTGGTGGAACCCCGCCGTGGAGAATCAGGCAACGGATAGGGCCTTTCGCATTGGACAACAACACCGTGTTCAAGTTCACAAGTTTATCTGCGGTGGCACCCTGGAGGAGCGCATCGACGAGATCATCGAGTCAAAACGGGAGTTAGCTGACAGCGTCGTGGGAGCCGGGGAAAGCTGGCTCACTGAGCTGTCAAACGAAGAACTGCGGGACGTGATCACACTGCGTTCACCGGATTTATTGGACTAGGGGCAAGGAAAAGGAGGCAACAGAATGGCGCGTATTCCGCGGGAAAATCGGTGGATACTGGCGGCTTGGATGAATTCCGTCGGTAGTGGCCAAAGAGTGGAGCGAGGCAGAGCCTATGCCAGAAAGGGTCATGTCCAGGCCATGTACTTTGACGCCGGATATATCGGAGGACGGGTTCTTGGCACTAGAGCAGAACCCTACTCCGTCAACATCACTTTTCCCGAGTTCACCCAGAAGGAGTGGCAGAGTCTGCTGCTGCTGCCAAATTGGAATCGGTGGATCACCACCCTTAATCAGGGACGCTTCCCTACCCCAGTGGCTGAAGCCATCGATGACGCCCTAGATGGCGACCTGAGTCTGATCCCCAAAGGGCAGGAGATGTCCTTTAGCTGTAATTGCCCCGACTGGGTCTCCCCCTGCAAACATATCGTGGCAGTGCTTCATGAGATGGGGATAAAATCGGCACGGGATCCCCGGCAGCTCTTTGCCCTGCGGGGCAAGCCTTGGGAGAAGTTCATCACTGAACTCACCTCCCTAGCCCCCCGGTCAAGGCCGCGAGTAGAAGGCCCGGCCACCACCATCAACGGGGTGGTGCTGGCCCAGGGTCACTGGGTGGATCCCAAGGCCTTTTGGCTAACCGAAGAGGAGCCGAACTTAGCCGTTGGCACTTCCAATGCAGATGGTGTTAGCCAAGAAATGCCGGCACAAAGGCCGAAGCAGATCATCGATTTGCTCCTAGACCATGTCACCCTGCCCAGCAGCTTAGCCCAGGAGCCAGCCTTTGCCAACAGAATGCGGCGGTGGTATGATGATGTCTATCAGTGGGTTAGGACCTTGGCAGACAGCGGTGACGAGGCTTCGACTCATCTTGCGCCACCGAAGGAATAATGGTAATATTTAGCAGTATTGGGCTCAGATTTCAACGGATGTGGAATGCATAGGGGGTTATTTAGATGCTGTGGATGGAATTGGTCAAGGTCGTCCTGATCGGTATCCTTGAAGGGATCACGGAGTGGCTGCCCATCAGCAGTACCGGTCATATGATTCTACTCGATGAGTTTGTCCGCCTCAATGCTTCCGAGGCCTTTAAGGAAATGTTTCTGGTCGTGATTCAACTGGGAGCGATTATGGCCGTCGTTCTTTTGTATTTCCACAAACTAAACCCCTTTGCGTCCAATAAGTCTTCCCAGGCTAAAAGGGACACGATGGCGATTTGGTATAAGGTGATAGTTGGAGTGATTCCCGCCGCAGTGCTGGGGTTGCTCTTTGACGACTGGCTCAACGAACGTTTCTACAACTATATTACCGTCGCGGTGACACTGATCCTATATGGCGTGCTTTTTATCGTTATCGAAAACCGAAACAAGGAAAGACAGCCCCGGATTAAGGGCTTTGGACAACTCTCCTACGCCACTGCCTTTGGCATCGGATTGTTTCAGGTACTGTCGCTGATTCCCGGCACCTCCCGTTCTGGAGCGACTATCCTCGGGGGAATTATCCTGGGGACGTCACGACACATCGCCGCGGAATACTCCTTTTTCCTTTCGATCCCGGTGATGTTTGGCGCCAGCGCCCTAAAGCTGGTCAAGTTCGGCTTGAGCTTCACAGCCATGGAAATCGCCCTTTTGCTCACCGGAATGATTGTCGCCTTCGTTGTCTCGGTGATAGCCATCCGCTTTCTGTTGGTCTACATCAAGAACAACGACTTCAAAGCCTTCGGTTGGTACCGCATCCTCCTGGGCCTCTTGGTCCTCGGATATTTCGCTCTGGCCTAGAATTCAAACAGCCCACTGTCTGCGTCATCGAATCCCCACGATTGGGATTTTCAAGACAGTGGGCTGAATACGTCTTACCTTATCTACATCTCTACTACTGAAATCCCACCATTGGAGGTCCTGATCCTCACTGTGACCCCGTCATCGCCAATGGTGGTTTCTACCCGCCTGCCACGGATATGATTGCCACCGAGGTCAATTACAGCACTTTCATTGGAGGTACCCAGCTCAAAGCGGCCTTGAGTCCCGGCGGGAACCTTAAGATTCACCGATCCGTTAGAAGTCTCAAAGGTATGCTGGCCACGGCCGGCAAAGTCTACTTTTCCCCTAATTGCACCGTTGCTGGTCCTCACCGTACTGGAATCGGTGATGGTGACTCCGTCCAGGGAGATTGCTCCGTTAGAGGTCCGGAGATTGACTCTGCCTACGCCCCTTTGCACCAGCAACCGACCGTTGCTGCTTCGCAAGCTAATATCTCCCTTAAAGGAAAGTACCTCGATGCTCCCATTACTGGTGGTCAGATCTAGGTTGGCCTTGGCATCGGCAACGACGATTGTGCCGTTGCTGGTAGTGGCCCGAAGGGCTTCTAGCTGGTCTGCCGGCAATTGTACGGTGATGGCGGTGTTGGAGCTGATCACTCCCCATCGCCAACGGGGTCTGCGAACTGCCAACCTTGCCCGACTGCCCGTTGAGTCCCAAAGGACATCGATTTCCTCTAGGTAACTGCCCATAGCGCCGGGAAGAAATCCCTGGACACTTAGCTTGACGGTAATCTTAGCTTCACTGCCCGGCTGCCAGGTAATGCTGCCGTTGTAGGTCTCGATCTCAAGGATGGTAGTTTTGCTGTCGATTGCAAACTCCCGTTGCCGGGTCACCCGGGCCTCACTCACCGCTGACTTGGGAGTCCACCCCAGTAGGATAGCGAGACAAACCACCAACGCAAGGGCTACCTTCACCTGTTTCACTCCCCTTTTGGTTCCTCTCGGCGCCACAACCCCTCCAAGAGGCTGCACCCATGGGCTCGATAAATGCTCTCGTTGGCCAGCCGATGATGTACTTCCTTGACAATCACGTCAGCAGCCGCCTCTAGGGTCAGTTGACCAAACTCCGCAGTGGCATCCTGGGGAGCCAGTTTTCCTCCCGCGCCGACGATTCTTTCCCCCTTCGGTGGCAGCAAACTCAGATCCACCGTTTCGGGGTGCAGGGCCATCAAATGAGAAGTCTCCCATCCACCGGCATGGTCGCCGGCACAATCAAACCGGTCCTTGATGAGGAGATAGTCGACACAGGCCCAGGCCAACATACCATGATAGCGGCTGTATTCCCGTTGGTTAAACTGACAAACCGCGGCTCGAGCATGATCGATCAGAGGATAATGTCCGGCAACTAACACCCCCAACCTAAAGCCCAAACTCTCTGCCTGTGCCAAGATGTGCAGAAGTAACTTGTGGTAGTTGAGCGCCTGCTCCGTGGCCGTGAAGGGCTGCCGCTCCGGGGAAAAGTTCTCCACCGGCAGCTCCATAGCCGCGGCAATATCCTCCTTGTCGCCAGAATTGGCCTCCATCAACCCCTCGGAGCGGCTGTCACCGTACCAAAGGGGTGGAAAAACCAATCCACCTCCCTTTCGAGCACAAAGCTCCGCCAATCCCATGGCTTGCAGGGTATCGGCACCTACAGGGTTGTGAACTCCATGCCACTCCAAGTTACCCAGGGGAATGTAGACTACGGGACAAGCCTTTCTTCTTTCCACGATTTGCTGCGGTCGCAACATATGATACCTGACTTCACTCAAAGCTCTTACCTCCCCAGTGGTTTGCTTCCGGTCATACGAAGGAATTGTTCACCTTGTGCTTAACGTGATCTTCAGCCTTATTCTTCTTGGCCGGCTCTGGGCTTACCTGCCAATCACCGCGATAGGCCTAGAGTTAGAACCAAGGAGGAACTCTATGTTTTAGGAGGTTTGTTGCCATGGATATTTGGCTCTTCGGCTCACCGACAAGCTCAGAAGCACTAAGGGCCCTAAAGCAAGCGGGAGTCAGCAGGGTAGTTGCCCGAGGTGAGGCCCTCGCCGCTGCCCAAGCAGAGGGCTTAACTTCCTATACAGTGCTGCATGCCTTTCCCACCACCGACGACCAAGAGGATCTAGCCCAGGACGTGTGGGGGCGACCCATCGAATGGTTCGGCTCTGCCTGCCCCAACTCTGCCGGCAGCCGCAGTAAGTTTTTCAATTCCCTAGCCGCAATAAAATCCCAGGTTGCGGGAGTGTTCTTAGATGGGGTTCGTTTCCCATCCTTCGGGTCCTCACCTTCGCCCAGCGCCTTCTTTTCCTGCTTCTGCCCTCGCTGTCAACGGGATATGCAGGCTAAGGGATACGACCCAAGGGTAATCCAAGGCGATGTGCAAAGACTGGCTGAGATTCTCCTTAAGGGACCGGTGGACCAAGCAAGCTGCCTCCTGAAGGCGATGGTTTCTCCCAGTGGCTGGTTTGGCCTTACTACCCGCTTTCCCGGCCTTCAGCAGTGGCTTTGCTACAAGGTGGACTGCATCGATGAATTCACCGAGAAAGCAGCTCAGCAACTTGCAGCAACCAGTACCCAGTTATGCGGATTCCTCTTCCAACCGGCGCTGGCCTACTTTGTGGGGCAAGACTACTACCGCCTTTCGCACCATCTGGCCATTATCTCCCCCATGATCTACCGCAACTACCCCACTGTGCCGGGACCAGCGACCATTAACCAGGAGCTGGAGACGATGGCAGAGTTTTTGGCAAAGGGCAGGGAACTGGATCGGGCCCGTTGCCTAGAGGATCTAATTAGCTCCACCGGTCTGCCCTTTACCCGAGAAGGGAATCTGCTGGCGATGGCCCCGGAGGGTGTGGTCAACGAAACCTTGGCGGCCAAGGCTTTGGTGGCCGATTCCTGCCGGGTAATCCCCATTATTTGGGCTGGAGATCCACTGCTGGCCACCACCCTTGAAAAGCTGGCCTTGGCTGGGATTGATGACTGCATCCTTTTCAGCTATCAGGCGGGAGTTGATGTCCATTCGAACCAGTTGGCTCAAATCATCGCAGAGAGAAAATAGAGGAATCTTTCTTCTTAGCTGCTAATATATGTCTAGGTTAACCCACCAGACCATCCCCTTCAGAAAGGGGATGTTTCCTTGCTGCGAAGAATCACAGTAATCTTGGGGCTAATTCTCACCCTCCTGTTCGTTGTCGGATGTGACAGCCCTCCAACGGAAATTTCCGTGCAACCCCGGCCGTTGTCCCAGCGACCGGAAATTGCCGTCGTCGACTTTACCAATGCCACGAACTCTGCTGGAATTGGACGAGGCGTTGCCGACATGTTAGAGGCCGATCTGGTCCAAACCCAGCGGTATCAGGTGATTTCCCGGCATCAATGGAATGCCATCCTGCGGGAGCAGATTTACCAAAATCTGTACTTGCATCCTGAGCGGGCGGTTCGGACTGGGGAGATGGTAGGGGCCAAATACTTGATTACCGGCAGCGTCAATCAAGCCCGAGTGGAACCGGTGAGAATGAGCGTCGCAGATCTGAGTTTTCAAGGCCACAAGGCAACGGTAAGCGTAACTTTGCAGGTCATTGAAGTGGCCACCGGTACTATCGTTGAGGCCTTTGACTGCTTTGGCAGCGCCACCCAAGCCTCTGGTCGAGTGCTAGACATCGAGATCGGCAACACTGGGTGGGAGGGCTCCTTATTAGGCAAAGCTTGTAGGGATGCCATTGCTAAGGCGGTCAACCACTTGGCCGCTTGCATTTAGATGTCAGCCCCCCACAAAAAGCCCATTGAATCAACTAGGACAAGGCAAGGTGTCAAACCTTAGCCTTGTCCTTTTCTGAATGTCTGTGGTTAAGACACGCCCTTTCTCGTACCGGTACAGGCTATTGGACAACATTCATCTGTAAAAAAGCACTGCGACCGCCAAAGACAAGCAGCTTCGCTAGTTCGTCATAAATTGTATGCCCCGCCTTTCGATACATGAGACCAAAACCCATGAGGCTAGCTAGGAGTAAGAAGGGGCCGGACAACAAAAATGCTAAGGCTGATGTTGCTGTGGTATAGACACCAAAGCTGAAGGTCACTCCCAGCAATAGGCTGAAGGACTTGATCAGCGTGGTCAAGAACAGATATGCCCCAAAACCAAATCCAGAAATGATCATCTGCGCCAGGGCTATACCCGACGCCTGCTTAAGGAAAGTAATCACATGCTTGGCAGAAAGCTCGTCAAGCCCCATCGTTGTTCTGATGGCTTCCTGTTCCGCTTGGCTTAGACTCTGGATCTCTTCCCTTAAGACTGCCTCAAGCTCCTCCAGCTCAGAGTCTGTCATCTGAGTCAATTGCTCCTGGATCTGGGCGATTTTTTCTTCCAGACAGTGCTCGAAGACCAGGGCTTCTAATACTTCTATGTCTTGGTCTATCGGGATTTTGCACGCCTTGGCCGCTCTTTTGATTAGGGCTTCACTAACGGCAGAGGTGCTGGACGTAGGATCCACACCGGCTATCTGCGCCATCCGGACAAGCAGATTTTTGCCTAGATCAAACTCACCGAGGGCATCCAATTGCCTGTATTCCCGTTCAATAGCTGCTTGCAGGGTGTTGACATCCCAATCCAACTGTTCCTTCATCCGCTTCACACCCTCGGCCCAATCCGATGAAAACTGACCCAGGAGCAGCTGGGACACCTGGAATACCAGGTCCTTTCCCCTTTTCAATCCCTGTTGGGCGCCCTCGGACAAGACATTGCGGCTGTTGATGGCGTTCAGCTGGGCCAACAGGGCGATCTTCTCCTCCCGGGAAAGTCTGTCCAGCCCTATCATGAACAACATGCCATCACCCCCTTTGGAACGAGTGTCCAGTAATATCTCGAAAGGTTTCTGCAACGTAAGTACGGGCTGTTTCCACCTCGTCCGCCAGCACCAAAGCGAAAAGGTCATTAGCGATTTGAAAGGCCCACAAAGAGTTTCCTAGGAGCCACAGTCTGTCATCAATCAGGGTGCCCTTCACCAGGGACCCGAAAAATGGGAAGATGACAGCCTTTGGTTGAAAGACATCTACAGCCAAATGAATGCCAACACCAACGGCATAGGCACCCAAAACCGTGCCAGTAACCTTGTGAACAACCCGATAGGGCCACAAATGGTTCTTATCCTCTGTGGACTGAACCCACATCCGATACAGCTTCCGAAGGGCAACAAGACCCAGGGCACTATGAAACAAGAAGAAGCGATGGTTGCCAATGCCCAAGAGACGAATATCCAGATCCGGCGCGACAAGTCCCTTCGACAGACCCCATAGGCCGCTGGGCACCAGAACCGCCATCTTAGCAAGATTGTAGGTGGAACAAACCAGGGATTCCAACTCTCTTTGCAGCTCTTGCAGGCGCTTTACATCGCCAAATATCGTAGAAGGCCCAATCGCTTCATCGTCACCGTCCAACAGATCATCGATCAGGGTTTCGATATATGCGATGCCCTTTTCTGTAGAGGTTTGTGTCAACCTTCCAGCCAACCTCTGCTTAGCAGTAAATCGAGTTACCCAATCCTCGTCCATCCTATCGCCTCCGACATTTGGTACACCATTTCTGTCTTGCGCAAATACTTCCACAATTGCCCAAGTGTACCTTTATTACCCAATACAGCTAGTTGTCCCCCCCTTCTCCCAAGTCGGCTTTTACCCGGACCTTCCATCCTGCCCGGTGACGCAACCAACATTAACAAGTAATGTGGGGATCCGTTGGTGTTGTTTTCGCATTTTACGGTGTATACTGGGTCCAGGAGGTATGAATAATCCCCGAGATAACATTGCTGCTAACCTTTGCCACCTGCGGAAAATCAACCGCATGTCCCAGGAGGAAGTTGCCGAAAAAATCGGCGTAAGTCGCCAGGCTGTGGCCAAATGGGAAAAGGGTGAATCTCTTCCCGATATTATTAACTGCGAAGCTTTGGCAGATTTGTATGACGTATCCTTGAATGACCTGGTGCGCTACGATCCAAAGAGCACGGGAATGCCCATCCCCCCACGAAATAAGCATCTCTTTGGGGTGGTAACCTTAGGTGAGAGGGGACAGATTGTACTGCCCAAGAAAGCCAGGGACATCTTCCACTTGCAGCCGGGAGATACCCTAGTGGTATTAGGAGACACAAATCCAGCCACCCCTGGAATCGCGTTGGTAGATAGTCGTTCTTTCCTGAATATGACGGGATATGCCATAGAAAGTATATTTGGTAACAAAGGAGATTAGCTGAATATGACAGTTTTGTCTGTAGCGGGATTGACCAAGCGTTATCCCAATTTCATACTTGAAGATGTTAGCTTCTCGCTGGCTCCAGGTCGAATCATGGGGTTGATTGGAAAGAATGGTGCTGGAAAAACCACCACGCTAAAATCAATCCTGAATCTGGTGAACCCAGACTCCGGCCATGTGGAAATGTTTGGCATGGACTTCAGAGCCCAAGAAGAGAGCTGCAAACAGAAAATCGGAGTTGTCTTAGGGGGAATAGATTTCTATAGACATAAGAAGCTGGCAGATATCACTAAGGTCACAAAGCGTTTTTACACAGACTGGGACGAAAGGGCTTACCAAAGGTATCTAGAGATGTTTTCCCTCGACCCCACAAAGAGGGTGAAGGAGCTTTCCTCTGGGATGAAGGTCAAGTACATGATCGCCTTGGCATTGTCCCACAATGCGAAACTGTTGATCTTTGACGAGCCCACCAGTGGACTGGACCCGGTATCGCGGAACGATCTCTTGACACTGTTTCGCCAGTTGGTCAAAGACGGGCAGCGAAGCATCCTCTATTCCACCCACATCACCTCGGATCTGGAAAAATGTGCCGATGACATCACCTATATCAAGGACGGAAGACTGCTGCGAAGTGCCGAAAAGGCTGCTTTCATTGAGTCCTTCCAATACTTGAAAAACCCCGGGGAAAGCAAAGAGCTATCCTTAGAGGAAATCATGATCCGTACGGAAAGGAGCAGCTGTGATGTTTGATCTTCTGTATAAGGAACTGCGGCTCGCGGCCCACCCTAATCTGTTTATATTCACATTCCTGGGTGTTCTGGTCATTGTTCCGGCCTACCCCTACGGAATGGTCTTTATCTTCGGCTGCCTCGCCCCCTTTATTACCTTCATGTATGGACGGGAGACCAATGACATTTACTATACGGCCCTGCTTCCGGTGAAGAAACGGGACACGGTGAAGGCGAAGTGCCTGCTGTTGGTGTTGGCCCAGATGACACAGCTCCTCATTTCCCTTCCCTTCGCTGTGCTGCGGGTGGGCTTGCTTCCAGGAGGTAATCCCGCCGGGATTGAGGCCAACGTGGCCTACTACGGCTTTGGCCTGGTGATTTACACCATCTTCAACGTGATTTTCCTGACCCAGTTCTTTAGGGACGCGCACAAGGTGGGAATTGCCTTCTTACTAGCGGTTACTCCCGCCGCTTTAGCAGTGTTGGCCATGGAGATCATCGTGCATTTTCCCAGGTTTGCCTGGCTGGACAGTGTAGAGCCGGCTATGCTGGTGCGCCAGCTGCCCATCTTGCTTACTGGTGTAGTGGTGTACATCACCGGGAATATTGCGGCCTACCGGATCTCCGCTAGCCGATTTGAACGGGTTGATCTGTAGAAAAAAGCCATCTCGGGCCCGAGGCGTTGGGACCCAGAGATGGCTTTGTGTTTGTCGTCAACCCTAACCTGCGTAGCGAGCCTGGTATAGCCCTTCATCGTAGGGTGCCCGTCTTCCGGGACAGTTCTCCCGGGGGCAAAGCTGACAATTCTCAAAGTTGTGCTCCGTTGCAAACCGAAATCCAGATATGGATTTAATGGGACGCATCAATGAAGAGTCACTGAGCTCCACTCCGATAACCAAAGGTGAACCTCCCAGCAAAGCAAAAAGCTTTTGCTGCTCGGGCAAGGGCCAGTCGGGCAAGGAACCTGGATTCATCGAGGCACTCTTTCCCGGCAGCACCTTATTGATATCCTTAAGAAAGGCCTCTACAGCAGCATTTAAACCCAGCCGACAGATCTCGTCCGCGGCGTATTGCATCAACATATCATCGAAGAATTCCATCCACTCCTGCAGCTCCCGACCACAGGAAGCCACGTACGCAAAGACGCGATGGGCACTATCCAGGTTAACTCGCAGAATCCGACTCTCAAAGCGGATCCCGCCGATCACCACGTAGTCGTCACCCTTCTCATCGATGTCAAAGGGTGCATAGATCACTTTCGGCCGAGCTATCTGGCGAGCTTCCTTTACCATCTGCTCTACCCAGACAGCATCCTCACTATCGGGGTCAATGTGAAGCCGGCTGAGAACTTGGTCCAGCCCAAGCTCCAGGACAATGTTATCTAACACCTTTGGTTTCACAGTCTATCCCTACTCCCATTCTCCAGAATTGGGGCTGAGGGTGGTGCGAGTGTTCACCATCGCTCCCTCGGGCTTAGGTACCCGATGACCCTGCAATAGAGGATCCTCTGTCTGCTCCATCCAATCCCTCAACCGCTGTGATAGGTCCTTGTACACAGCCTCGTAGCGAGGATCGTCCACGAGATTCACCCGCTCCAGCGGATCGTGATACAGGTCAAAGAGCATCTCCTTGTCCCGAGCCAGCTCCATCAGCCCGTTGTCCACCAGCAAAGACTTACTTAGGGAATCGTCAATGTTGGCCGGAACATAGCGATCGTGATCATCAAAGAGCTTGATCAGTTTGTACCGCTTAGTTCTAATAGCTCGCATTGGCTCGTAGGCTGCATGGTATGTGACCTCGGTGAACAGCTCCTTCCGAATTTCCTCCTTCTCCCCGGTAAACAGAGGAACCATAGAATTACCCTGCAGCCACTCGGGTTTTTCATGGTTAAACATGTCGCAAATCGTTGGGAAGACGTCGATGTGAGAGACGAGACTGTCGATGGCTTTGCCCTTAGCAGGATTGTTGGGGTAGTTGAAGATCAAAGCCACTCCCGTTCCGGTGTCATAGAGATTGCACTTCATCTTCGGAAAGGCAATTCCGTGATCCGTGGTGAAAATCACCAAGGTTTCATCCTTCAGACCCGACTGCTCCAGGGCCTCCATTACGATACCAACACAGCGATCGACCACCTTAGCAGAGGTGATGAAGGCCGCCATGTCTTCCCGAACTTCTTTGGTGTCGGGCAAGGGCAGCGGGGGTTGAACATAATCGGGATTGACGTCGGGATCTATCTCGGGAAAGGGCCTGTGGGTATTCTGCATCCCGAAGGACAGGAAAAAGGGCTTCTCATGGGGCGATTTCAGGTACTCCGCCACGGCAGCTGCTCCCGACAGGTCTACTTCGATGGCGTTCTTTCCTGAGGTAGGCAGAATCCTATCGTAACCGATGTCCTCGGCATTGGCAGCTTCATGTTGCACCCCGCACAGGACTGTTTCAAATCCCTTATCACCCAGGAAGTTAGCTAGGTGCTTGCTGTAGTCATTGAGACTAAAACCCCGGTGGGCAAGGCCGATCATCCCGCAGGAATGGGGAGCCATTCCTGTGAGCAAAGCGGCGCGACTGGGCGAACAGGTCGGAGCTGCGTTGTAGGCTTGGCGAAACAGGGTACCGGTCTCTGCCAGCGTCATCAGATTCGGGGTCGGTACCCCGTAACCATAGGGCTGGATGTATCGACCGGTGTCATGGGTATGAACGTAGAGAATGTTGCGCATCGTCTTCCTCCTATGTTTAGTGATCCAAGTACTAAACCCATCACGACAACATTAGGGAATTAGCCAGTAAATTCCTTCTCTTTCTCGGTGTTATCACCGACAAAAAGATCCACATGAACGAAGGTGTTATCAATTTCCGGCAAGGCATCCACTGCCCATTTCACCTGCTCGCTGATGTCATGGGCCTCCCCCACCGATAAACGGGAATCCACCTCGATATGCACGTCGGCATGGATGCGATCCCCGACAAAGTGGGCACGGATTTCATCAATCCCCTTCACACCGGCAATAGCCAAGGCGGTTTTTTCAATCATCGCAATGGTCTCAGGATCGGCAGCTCTACCCATGAGGTATCCGGCGTTTTCCATCCCAATCCGAATCCCGGAAAAAAGAATCCAGGCCCCGATGAACAAGGCCGCTAACTCATCGTAGCGTCCACCGACAAACACACCAATAAACACCACCAACGAGGAGAGAATGTCGTTACGGGCATCGATGAATCCTGCCATCAGCGCTTTGCTCCGACTGCGGCGAGCTGCCGCATAGTAAAGCACTGCCTGAAAGGCTTTAATCACCACTGCGGCAATCAGTACCATCAGAATCCTTGATGTCACATGCAGGGGCTCGTCGACGATAAAGGCGACGATGGCATCCTTGATAATCGTCCCACCTAGGATGGCAGCTACAATGGCAATAATAAACCCCGCCAGAGGCTCAGCCCGCCGATGACCAAAGGGATGGTCCTCATCGGGCTCCTGATTGTGCAGCCAGACAGCAATACTTAAAGCAGTGTAAGAGAATACGTCCAGAAGGGAGTTAAGGGCATCGGAGACCGCGGCGATACTGCCCGATGCCGTTCCGGCCCAAAGCTTCATCCCAAACAAGGCGACGTTGACTCCTACACCGAAGTACGCCAGTTTCGTGTTATCCACTCTATCACTCCGTCGGTAGTATTGTCGGTAACCGCCCGCTATAGGACCAGGCAGCTGATCCAGTCACTGACATCGGAAACTATAGATGCGGCGGAGTTCGAATCCGTTGCCACATCAGCCACGGCCTGAGCCATAGCCGATTGAGTAAAGGGCACTCCCAGCAAACTGGTAGCCATGGCCTCCACCAAGTCGGCATCCATCGCGTCGGAAAAAATCTTCGCTTCACAGATCCGTCCCTGCCTTAAATTCAGCGCCAACTCGATCCCGCCCCAAGGAAAGCGGGTCTCAAAGGTCACGGCAAACTGGGGCGTCTGCCCGTAGCGCCACTGCCAAGAGCTGTACTTGGCCACCAACCGGTCAAACTCCCCGCCTTGAGGAAGAAGGGGTATCTCTCCCTGGAAATTACTGTAAGCAGCGGCGAAGTGTTCGACGATCCTTTGCTGCACAGCTGCCACCGTCAAAGTGGGATTCAGCTCTGCCAGATTGATCACCCGAGCCCGCAGTGATTCCACGCCCTTGGCCGCCATCTTCGCCGATGACACCTGCAGGAAGCGACTGAGCTTGGTAAAGTCACAATTTACCATTACCGTGCCATGGTGAAAAGCCGCCTGTCGCTCTAGATAAAAGGCATTTCCCGAGAATTTTCTTCCCGAAACTTCGAGATCGTTGCGCCCGGAAAACTCCGCCTCGATTCCCACGGACCGCACCGCGTCTAGGATCACCTGGAGTTGACGCTCTACGTCATAGACATCCCGGCCGGCAAGAAAGGTGAAATTAAGATTGCCTAAGTCGTGGTAAACCGCGCCTCCCCCAGACAGCCGCCGAGCCAACTTGCCTCCCGAGGCCTCTAGCTCTTGGCAGCGGCACTCCTTCCAGGCATTTTGATTCCGGCCAATAACTACGGTATGATGATTTTGCCACAAATACAAAATTACTTGTCCCGGCTCAACTCGCCTTAACAACCATTCCTCCACAGCCAAGTTGTACCAAGGGTCTATGCTCCTGGAGAAAAAAACATATGCTACCTTGACGACCATGATGATGTTGCTTCACCCCTAGAAACCCAAGACAGCTCGCTTTTCGGTGAGGTAATATTTATAGTCCTCTAATTTGACTCCCGCGGGCACCCGGTGATCGACGTGGGGTATGTATCCTCCCTCCTCGATGATCGGCACCAGGCGTTTCAGCTCCTGGAGGATAGCTTCCTTCCCCGCCAACAAGGCCATCTTATCGAAGCCACCGAGCATCAACAGATCCTTGCCGTAACGGCGACGAAGTTCCACGGGATCAGACCCCGCTCGAACCTCCACGGGAAACATGCAGTTGTATCCTGCCTCAAGCCAGATGTCAACTACCCCGTTGATGTTGCCATCACAATCCGTATAAATCACATCAACGCCATAACGGTGGACCAGCTTGGCAATCCGCTGATATCTCGGCAGCAAGAATTCTCGGAACATCGCCGGCCCAATGATGCACCCGTTGTTAAAACAAATGTCCTCCCAACCGGCAGCAAAATCAAACTGAATCCGCTGGAGATAGGGCTCGATACCTACTTCGATCATCCTACACTGGGTTTCAATGATTTCATCCATCAGTTCTGGATCGTCATACATCATCAGGGCGATCCCTTCAAAACCCATGCGATCTCGAGGCTTGCCAAACAAAGACCCGATATTGATCCCCACCGGCACCGTGGCTTGGCGCAACTGGGCAGCCAATTCATCTAGTTCCTCCTCGGAAGGAATCCGCTGGGGATCATTGGGATCCAACCGATGCTTATACTCCTCCCAGGTGCGACGGTCCTTAATAGGGAAATCTAGGTAATGGGGGATCGAAGAGCCCTCCTTTGGCACAGCACACAGGACCCCTTCGCTGTCATAGACAATTAGGTTGTCCCCCTCTTCCCTCACTACCTCCCGGGGAAAGGTCGGGATCACGCCCAAACGAGGCCCCACCTCGATCCTTTCGTCAAAGCCGAAATAGGCGTTGGCCTGGGCCTCATTGTCAATGCTGCGAGGTAACCCCTGCTCATGCCACTCACTGTACAACTCATCCCAGTACCCAAACTCATAGTGGGGAATGCGATCTACACTCTGAAAATGCATCACTCGCTGCCACCGCTCCCGAGGCGTCATCTCTTCAGTATAGGGCGCCTGGGGTCTTAACACGGACTGTCCTGCCATGCTCTTCACCTCTTAGGAACTAACGCTGTTTTTCTTCTTTATCTCTGCCCTTCTTCTTTTGGTCCCTTTTGGCGTTGGACCTTTCGATAAAGGCATAGACTACCCAGATGGCCAAGACCATCGACAAGCGACTGAGCAGCAATTCGCTGTTAAAGTCCCTGCCGTAAATCAAATCGAAAATCACCAAGACCACTGCAAAAAAGCCGGTGAATCCTATGACCTCTCGTTTCAATAGCCACTTAAGCACTGATGACCGCTCCTTCTCTGGCAACTTGTTAACTTCAACTTTTCCGGCCTATTTCCAAAGGCACAGTGGTTGTCACCACATACTTATCTTCTCCCGAGAGATAAGTTCCCCTACCAAATTCTTGCGATGGGCTGGCGGTAGTTGACAAAAAAAGCCACAGGGCTCAAGAGGATTGCCCTCATGAGCCCTGTGACTAACATCCTTGTGGGAAACTTACCTTCGTCCAACCTCACCTAGACAGACAACTGCTCCAGAGTGCTCTCCAGATTCTGAGCAATCTGAGCCAGTTGTGCCGCAGAGCCCGCCACCTCTTCCGTGGAAGCCGCTTGCTCCTGGGTCATAGCGGCGATCTCCTCACTGGTGGCTGCTTGTTCCTGGGTTCTCACGGCAATGGTCTGCAGTTGACCCATAATCTCACTGACCTGAGAAACAATTTGATTCAGTGACTCAGTGGTTTCCTTCACCACCGCCGTTCCCCGGTCCACTTCTTCCCGACTGGAATTTGTAAAGTGAATGGTGGTATCCATCTGGCTCTTCAAATTAGCCACGATCCCATCAATCTCTTGGAGGCTGGATTTCGTCTGCTCCGCCAGATGTCGGACTTCATCGGCAACTACGGCAAACCCCTGCCCATATTCCCCCGCCCGGGCCGCCTCAATAGCAGCGTTGAGAGACAACAGATTGGTCTGATCGGCGATATTGGTCACCACTTGGACGATCTTGCCGATCTGTTCCGAGGCACTTTTTAGGCTGTCGATGGCGGCAGCGGTCTCATGGGAGGCCCGTTGAATGCTGAGCATCGTCTCCATGCACGAGGCTGTCTTCTCCGAACTGGTCTTGGCCAGCTCTCCTGTCTTGCGGGCTGCCTCGTTAATGCCTTGAGTCTCCTCGCTAATTTCCGTGGCACTGGTAGCAAAATAGGTAGCGCTGCTGGCGACCTCTTGAACGGCAGCGCTGAGTTCTTCGCTGGCCGTAGACAAAAGCTGGCTGGCATTGACAGTGTCGGTGACCGTTCGTTTCGAAACAGCGATGATCCGCTGCAGGGCAGTGATCATTGCGTTAAAGGCTGTCACCATCTGTCCCGCCTCATCCTCCGCCTGATAATCCACGGATACATTTAAGTTACCTTCTGCCGCCTCGATCATGGCTCCCGCCAGCAGCCGCACCGGTCGACTGATGCTGCTGGTAATGGCAACGGCCATCACAACCCCAACGACAAGAGCAGCAACGGGGAGGTATATACTTCTGTTCAAGGCACCATGGGTAATCGCATCCATCTCCTTGGCGGCCGCCAGACGATGCTGATCCACCACTGAGGTCACCTGGGCCAGGCGCTCCCTGACAACCAATAGGTCTTGCCTAGTCTCATTCATGTATGTCTGTCTAGCTAAAGAAGCATTTGCGGTCACGTCAACCTGTATCTGGCGTGCACTTTCGTGCATCCTGCGATGGTGAACATCCAGTTCCGCTAGAGCGGCCATGACACTGGGTGACAGTTCCTCAAGCTGCCTGCGTTCTTCACTGTTTAGCCACTGCCCCAGCCGACATCTGTCGGGATCCAGTTCCAATTCCACCTCAGAGGGTCCCTGGGAATCGAGGATTGTCCGAAGGTTGTCCACCCACAGAAGGTGGTCAATTTCCCGCATCATTAGAGTATGTATCAATTCTCCGCTATCGAGTACCTGCTCTGCACTGCTATGAATCCGCTGAACACTAATGTAGTTTGAAATGGCTAGAGAGCCCAGCAGCGCGAGTACCAATCCAAATCCAATGCCAATTTTTCTCCCAATCCGCAAGTTTCTCCATCTCACTACCTTCTCCGCCTTCCCAACTGAAGTCTGTTTCTGTGTGCCCTTGCTCTATCCGTAATCATCTCAAAGTTTGACTGAGATTAACCCAGTCCCCACCAATTTTTCCCAATTTAATTTTATACTAAACTCAAACAATTTGCTTGTCAAACTATCCACCTTCTCTTCACCCTAGCCATGCTCCAGGTAAACAGCACCGCGATAAAGCCCCCTAGAGCCAAAACACTAAACCAGGGATCGATGGTTCCGGTCCTAACTACCGCAATCTGCAGCAAATTAACTCCATAGGTGAGGGGAAGTAGGTAGGATAGGGGGCGAATAAGCGCCGGTAACTGTGAAATGGGAATGAAAAGACCACAGAGAAAGAGCATTGGGAACCGAAAAAAGTTCGAGAAAGTCTGGGCTTCAAAGACCTCTCGGACAGAGACTGCCACAAACAATCCCAAAAGGGTTGAAGCGATGGCCATCAGCAGCACACTCAGGCAGACCAGCCCCCAGTTTACTCCTGCCAGATCTACCACGAACAGGGCAATAACCACAGGGACAAAGGCATTACAGACTCCAAATATGATGGCCCCACTGATCTTAGCCAAGATTAGAAGGTTGAGATTAATCGGTGCCAACAACAGGCGTTCAAAGCAGCGACTCCGCCGTTCAAAGGTGATAGTTACCGCCAACATCGAGGTGGTTCCAAATAGAATCGACATCGCCATCACCCCGGGCAGCACCTGATAGACGTCCAGTTGCCCTTGAGAGCGAAGCAGGGTCATTAGGGTCCAGGCAAAGGGAAAGATAATCCCCCAACTGATATTCGGTGGCTTTAGGTAGTAGGTCTTCATATCCTTCTTGAGAATGTTCCAGACGGCAATCCAGGGCTTCATCGCTTTCCACCTCTTCCTTCCTTCTCCTTGTTCATCTTGGCCAATTCGATCCCAGTGACCCTGACGAACACATCCTCCAGAGACGGCTGAATCAGCTTAGCCTCCCACACCTTCAGTCCTTGGTCCTTCAGCCACTCCATCACCGGTATCAAGTCGATGGGATTCTGTGAAGCCATTCTCACGATGCCATCGCCACCATCGGTAATGGTAAACTCTGGAAAGGCTGTCTCAAGATCCCCTCTCACCCCTTGCAGATCCCGATCCAGGGTAAACTGGACAACGTGATCCCGCCGCCCCTGGCGCAGCAGATCCCCGGTGGCACCTACCTGGACAATCTTGCCGCTGACGATAAAGGCAATGCGATGACACAACCGCTCTGCCTCCTCTATGTAATGGGTAGTAAGGAAAACCGTAGTTCCCTGCTCATTCAAGGCAGTGATCAGGCGTCGAATCTCCCGGGCACTGGCCACATCAATCCCCGTTGTCGGTTCATCGAGGAAAAGGATCTTGGGGCTGTGAATGATTCCCGCGGCAATGGTCAGTTTTCGTTTCATCCCCTTAGAATAGGTTCTAAAGGGCTTGTCCCCAACCTTGGCTAGGTCAAAGATCTCCAGCAACTGCCTGGCCCTAAGCTCCCGCTGCCCCTTCCTCATACCGTACAACGATCCGCAAAAACAAAGATTTTCAAACCCGGTCAACTCGTCATACAAGTTGCTTTCATCGGGAACCACTCCCATCAGTCCCTGGGCAGCTCCCACTAGATCGGTATACCTGGTTCCCGCGATAGTCACTGAACCAGCGGTGATTCTGGCCAATCCAATCAGCATGTTGATGGTGGTGGTCTTGCCGGCACCGTTGGGTCCCAACAATCCGAAGATCTCCCCCTCTTTGATGTCGAGGTTGACATCCTCCACCGCCACAAAATCTCCATAGTGCTTTGACAGATTCTCAGCAGACAATAGAATCAGTGCAATCCCCTCCCCTTCTCTAACCGTGCTGTATCGCGACCGCACAACTGCCGATTCGCTCACCTATTCCGCTGGGGATGACTGGTGGCGCTCGCAGCACCCGTGGCACTTGTCGGGGGAGTCTGCAATCATTGCAGTTAAGGCCTGGGCGATTTCTGCTACCACTTCCCTTTCCACCTGATAATGGGTCTGATAGCCTCGCTTTTCTCCCCTCACTAGACCGGCCTCCCGCAGGATCTTCAGATGTTGGGAGACCGCCCCTTGGGATATCTCCAGGCGGTGGGCCAAAGCCTGAACACAGTAGTTGGCCTGCAGCAGCAACCTAATGATCTCCAAACGATTGCGGTGGGCCAAGGCAGTGAACCTCTGCAGGAGCTGATCCATGCCCGTCACCACTTCCCTCACTCCTTCCTTTTCTTTCTCGCAGGGTGTTTATATTAGACTTTGCTAATCCAAATTGTACTTGGCTAAATTAAATCTGTCAATAGTTGGTATCCACCGATACAAACGGGCCGCTTTTTGGTAGAGTAAGAACAAGGGGCACGCTTACTACCGCTGATTAACTAAGCAGTCCCTAGCAAAAAGCAAGAACAAGGCCAGGAGATCAGAGAGAACCCCAGAGAAAGGAGTACAGCAATGGATAGACGCAAGCAGCTAAAAGCACAGTACAGGGAAATGAAACCGGATATGGGAGTATTCATGATTCGCTCCAAGGCCAACGAAAAGCATTATCTCGAGGAAACTCAGGACCTAAAAAGTGCCATTAACGCCACCAAGTTCAAACTAAAAGCAGGTATTCACCCCCATCGAGAGCTGCAGCAGGACTGGACTAGATACGGCGAAGACAATTTCAGTATCGAGATCCTTGACCAACTGGAATACGCCGAGGATGAGTCCAAGACCGATTACTCCAAGGACTTGCAAGAGCTGCGCCTTCTCTGGGAAGAAAAACTAGCAAAGCAGAATATCACCTTTTATTAGGCAGGAAGAAAAAGGGACTTGCCAAAGATTGGGGAAGGTTTCGATCGTACCCAACGTAACTACAGGGCAAGGGAGATGGATTGAATATGGCTGGAATAGCTGCACAAATGTATACCCTTCGTGAGTTCTGCCAGACTGCAGAGGATATGGCCAAAAGCCTGCGGAAGGTCAAGGAGCTGGGCTATGAAGCAGTCCAGTTGTCGGGACACGGAGCCGATATCACCGCTGAGGAAATCAAGGCCATGCTCGATGAGGTCCAACTGAAGGTAGTGGCTACCCACGTTCCCTATGAGCGGTTGCGGGATGAAACGGACCAGGTAATAGCGGAACATAAGCTGTGGGGCTGTGATTTTGTGGCCATTGGTGGATTACCGGTGGAGTATCGCAATCGTGATGGCTACTACCAGTTTGCCAAGGAAGCTACAGAAGTAGCTCGTCGGCTGAAGGCCGGTGGTCTAACCTTTGGTTATCACAACCACGACTTTGAGCTGGAGAAGTTTGATGGCAGGACGGGGCTGGAGATCCTCTACTCCGAAAGCGATCCTGAGTTGTTCACCAGTGAAATCGATACCTACTGGATCCAAGCCGGCGGTGGCGATCCTGCCCAGTGGATCCGAGATCTCAAGGGCCGGGCCCACGTGGTTCACTTCAAGGATATGGCCATCCGCGACCGGAAACAGATCTTCGCCGAAATCGGCGAAGGCAATCTAAATTGGCCTGCCATCATCGACGCCTGCAAGGAAGCAGGAGTCCAGTGGTATATCGTCGAACAGGACCGCTGCGAGCGGGATCCCTTCGAAAGCTTGGCCATCAGCCTGAGAAACATGAAGGCAATGGGTCTGTAGGCTAAACTCCAGAAATGTAAAGAAGCTGAGCATAAAGGCGACACCCTTTGGTGTCGCCTTTAGTTGTTGCCTTCCCTTTCTATTGGGGGTCTACTTATTAGCTAGAATCAGCAGATCCCTTCCTGCCAAGGTGACCTTGCCGGTCATCTCTTCCTTGGTCAGCAAATTGATAAACCCATCATCACCCAAGTCCACTTCGACGGGCTCGGGATTGTGGTTAAGGACAAAGGTGAATTCCTTGCCGTCCTTGCTGCGCCGAGTAACCTCAACTTGGTCAGGCGTCTCCAAGAGCGGTGTAACTGACTGCTGCTCACAAAGATACCTAATCAGCGTATTGACAAACTCCTGGTTGGGGTCAGAAGCCACGTACCAGGCCTGGCCACTGCCGAAGTGATTGCAGGTCAAGGCTGGACGCCCAGCATAGAAGTCCGTTCCATAGGTACCGATAACCTCCGCGGTCTCGGCGTGGATCAGATCACAGAGAAGTCCACAGGTATGGCTGCCCTGCAGTGCCGGGGAAGCCTCTGGCGAAATCTCGATGGAATTGGTCATATCGGGAAATAGTGCATCGATCTCCTCAGCCCAGATTCCCATGACCTTCCGCAGCTTTCCGGGATATCCGCCTAGAATAACCCGATCGTTCTCATCGACGATTCCGCTAAAGAAGGTGGTGACGAAGGTTCCACCGCCGGCGACAAACTCCTCAATCTTCTCAGCGCTGCCAGGTTGGGTCATGTAAGCTACCGGTGCCACCACAACCTTGTACTTGCTCAGGTCCATATTGGGATGAATCAGATCTACTGGGATATTCTGGCTCCAAAAGGCACGATAATACTTCTCGATCTGAGGAAGATACTTCAGGTCCTGGCTGGGACCGCTGGAGTACTCGAGGGCCCACCAGTTTTCCCAGTCAAACATGATTGCCGCCTTGGCGTCAATCCGGGAATCCAGGATAGTATCGCCCAAGTCCGCTAACTCCTTGCCCAGCTCGGCGCACTCGCGGAAAACCCGGGTATTTTCATGGCCACAATGGGCAATTACAGCGCCGTGGTACTTCTCACAGGCCCCTCGGGACCGACGAAGCTGGAAGAACATTACCGTATCAGCGCCATGGGCCACCGCCTGATAGCTCCATAACCGCATCACGCCCGGTCGCTTGAGCCCGTTGTAGGGTTGCCAGTTTTGTTGACTGGGGGTCTGCTCCATCAGCATAAAGGGTTGCCCCTCTTTGAGTCCCCGCATCAAGTCGTGGCGCAGAGCAATGTTGGACATATCGGCTTTGTTGGAAGGATAGTTGTCCCAGGAGATGATGTCCAAATAGGGAGCCCAAGCAAAGTAGTTAAGAGGCTTGTAAGTACCCATGAAGTTGGTGGTTACCATCACGTCAGGGGTGTGCTCTTTAATGGCTTCGTACTCCAGTTTGTAACATTCCAGCAGGCTGTCGGACATAAAGCGACTGTAGTCCAGGGAGATTCCCTGATAAGCCGTCCGAGTCGGATCCAGTTCAGACATATGTTCACTTAGGATATTAGGAGGAACAATCTCGTCCCAATCGTAGAAGGTGTGATTCCAAAAGCGGGTGTTCCAGCGTCGGTTTACCTCTTCGATGGTACCATAGCGCTTCTGCAGCCACACACGGAAGGCCTTGGCACAATTGTCGCAGTAACAAACGCCCCCGTATTCATTGGAAACGTGCCAGGCTACCAGCGTGGGATGATCCTTGTAGCGCTCAGCAAGCTTAGCGGCCAGCCGAGGGGCATATTTCCGATAGGTTGGGCTGTTGGGACAGGAGTTGTGTCTTTGTCCAAACCGGTGCTTCCGGCCCTGGAAATCCACCCGCAGGATGTCCGGGTACCGGCGAGCCATCCAGGCCGGATGAGCGGCAGTGGATGTAGCCAGACATGCGTAGATTCCGTTCTCCGCCATCAAATCGAGGATTTCATCGAGCCACTCAAAGTCGTAGCGCTCCTCCTCAGGCTGAAGCAAGGACCAGCTAAATACCGGCAGGGAAGCCACGTCGATATAGGCCTTCTTGAACAGGCGCATATCTTCGTGCCAGATCTCCTTCGGCCACTGATCGGGGTTATAGTCCCCGCCATACCAAATTTTGGGCAACTTCTTGTTGATCACCAAATAACCTCCTTGATTTCATGCTTGGCACCAATACCAACCTTTGACCGGCAAAGGTCAAGGGGCCGCAGGGGAAAGGATGCTCACGGCTATATTTTCCAATCAATTGGGGTTTTCCTGTCTACCCCAGCGGGGGGACAACAACAATCTTAGTCTTGGTCCCTTTGGGCCAGTTCCATTCTCACCCCATCGGGCCCATCCCGATGGTTATGTACACGCCAGGGTCCTATTTGAAGGGGGTTCTCCACGGAGCCACAACCTGATCCACCCTTCTCCAGGGGCGTTTCTACCAAACTAGACCGGCGTTCATAGATAAATTCACTGTAAGAGTAATTTTTCCCTCTTGCTCCTTGAGTACGGGGAAAAAACAGGAACTGCGGCAGGTTATATGGAAGAGTTGATGGCCTTCTTGCACAAGCTAGCAAGAGAAGAAGGAGGTAATTACCTTGAACAACCAAAGGCCTTTGCAGGGACGGATTGCAGTGGTTACCGGGGCCAGCCGACAGAAGGGGATCGGAGCGGCCATCTGCCGAGCCTTGGCCCAGGCCGGTGCCGATATTTTCTTTACCTATTGGAGCCCCTACGACGCAGCTATGCCCTGGGGAGAAGATACGGATTTTCCCAGCCAACTGACCGCAGAGCTAACATCCTTGGGCGTGCGGTGCGAGAGCATGGCCATCGATCTGTCCAAACCCGATTCGCCAAAGATTCTGCTGCGGCAAGTCCAGGAATCCCTGGGACCTCCAATGATTCTTGTCAACAACGCTACCCATTCGACTAACAACAGCTATAGGGATCTTGATGCCGCCGCGCTGGACGCCCATTATGCTGTAAACCTCAGGGCTATGGCATTACTATCCGTGGAGTTTGCCAAGGGTTTCCAGAACTCGGAAGGCGGGCGGATCATCAACCTGACATCGGGCCAGTCCCTGGGACCAATGCCCAACGAATTGGCCTACGTAGCCACCAAGGGTGCCGTCGAAGCCTTCACCCAGACATTGGCTGTGGAAGTAGCTCACCTAGGAATTACCGTCAATGCCGTCAATCCCGGCCCAACGGATACCGGATGGATGACAGAGGATTTGAAGAAATCACTGCTGCCTCAATTCCCCTTCGGGCGAATTGGACAACCAGAGGATGCTGCCCGCCTGGTAGCCTTTCTCGCCAGTGATGAGGCCTGTTGGATTACCGGGCAAATCATCCACTCCGAAGGAGGCTTTCTCAGAGGTTAGGGCAAACCTAAGAGCCCACCAACATCGGTGGGCTCTCACTAACGACAGGGGTTAGATGCTAGGAAGCCAACCTCTGCACAATCTTCTCCCCAACTGCCTGGCAGACACCGCAGGCAGTGTAGTACTTCCCGAGATCTATCTCAATTCCCATGGTCTTGGCATAGCCTACTAACCCGGCTACACCTTCCCTTAAGACAATTCTCATCAGCTGGTGCTCATAGGGATTGTAGCGAGTGACGATGGTGTCAATATCTTCTCGATATATATTGCCGATGGTAAACCAACATACCTTCACATCACCATTGGGTAGGATTGAAATGCTGGTCATGGCGTCTAGGGGCTCGGTATAGGGCATCCTTCCACAACCAAGGGAGAGATCCAGAGTTGGCTCATCGTAGTACTCCGCCAAATACTTAGCTGCATTTCCCATTAAGAAGATATTGTTGCCATCGGAGACCTCGATGTCTAGATCGGCAAATTTCCCCAAGAGCTCCTTAGTACGCCGATTGTATGGATTAGGATGACTGGCATCCACCACCCAGGCCGGATGCAGACGAAGATTTTGCATGCCGGCCTTCAGCAGCTCTTCAGCGAAGAGACGTACCGGTTCCACTGGAATGGTCTCCTGATGAAAGGCGTCCACGGAAAGCAAGATCCCTCTAATCGGGGCCGCAGCCAGATGCTGGGCAACCTTGGCAATTTGAGCCGGATCCTTGCTGAAGTATCCGTTGGTAATCACTCCCCGGCCTTCAACCCCACTATCATAAGCGGCCTGTTGGATTGCACATACAATCTCCCAGGCCAGTAGTGGTTCCCCGCCAAAGGTCAAGACATAATTAACATCAAATATCTTGGTCAATTTGGTGACTGCTTCGCAGGCCTTCACGGCATCTATACTAAAGCGTTCTCCTGTGTTCAACATCTCACTGGCCTGGCAGTGCTTACACTTACCGGTACAGTTCAAGGTTACCAAAAACTCGATCCGTTTCACATCCAGATACACATTTATCCCTCCGTTTTTGTCATTCACTGACAAGAAGGCAAGCAAGATCACCGGTGATTACTGCGCCTGAGTAGCGTACCATAGGGAAATCCCAAATGCACGACTTCACAATGTTGCAATTTAGTTAACGTTGGAAGGGAAACCCTTCGGTATCTGGATGTTCAGGACTATGTCTGATGTCCATGGGCGGCCGCTGTGCCGCCCAAGTAATTAGACCTGCCCATTGAGCAGCTGAACGGATAGGGAAACCACCGCCACAATCAGTGATACCAAGAATCCCAGCACCATGGGCTGAATACCGGCATTGAGTATTCTCGCGAAGTCCGTTTTCAAGCCAATGGCAGCCAAAGCCATGGCCATCATAAACTTACTGGCCTGCTTGAGCCAACCACCGATCTCCGTCGGAATCAGTCCCAGGGTGTTAAGCAGTGCGCTCACCAAGAACAACAGGATAAACCAGGGGAAGATCTTTCCGACACTCACCGATTTTTTGCCAATCGGTCCCTTGCCTGCCCTCTCCCGGGCATTCAAATAGGGCGCCAGAACTGCAAAGATCAGCGCAATGGGAACGATAGAAGTAGTTCTAGTCAGCTTCACGATGGTGGCAAAGTCGCCGGCGGCTTCGCTGAAGGCATATCCCGTAGCCACCACCGAGGAGGTATCATTGACTGCCGTTCCCGTCCACAATCCAAAGGCCAAGTCCGACAACCCCATCGCCCGCCCCACAATGGGAAAGATGAAGATCATCGCCACATCGAAGATAAAGGTAACGGCCATCGCGTAGGCAATGTCGGAGTCCTCGGCATCCACAATGGGCGCCAAGGTTGCGATCGCGGACCCGCCGCAGACTCCGGTACCCGCGGAAATCAAGTTGGTCATCCTCCAATTGACCCCCAAGAGCTTGCCCAAGATTATCCCGGAACCAAAGGCCGCCGTCAGGGTAAAGACCATGATAAACAACGAGTATTTCCCCACCACTAATACCTGGGTAATGCTTAGTCCCGTTCCCAACAAGATGATGGCAAATTTCAAAACTCCCTTGGATACAAAGGTTAGTCCCAAATCCATTGAGCCTGCCTTCGGCAACAGCATCTTCACTACCATCCCGATGGTCAAGGCAAAGATACTGCCTCCAATCACCGGCACCAAGGATCCTAGGTACACGGCGACAATGGCGATTACCAGAGAAGCTCCCACTCCTGGTGCGTATTTGATAACTCTTTCCCTGTTCATAGCTAAGGCCAGTCTCCTTTGCTCTGGTTTCAAAAGGTGATCATCCCTTTGGATACGATTTCATTTTATGACAGCTTTATGATAAAATCTAATTATAGGTTTTTATGCTTATATAAGAGAGACTTATATTGGTGAAAGGGGGTGGGGCCTTGATTGACCATCGGTTAGAGACCTTTGTCACCTTAGCCCGACTAAAAAGCTATACCAAAACCGCCAAACACCTTAATCTCACTCAACCGGCAGTGACCCAGCATATCCAATACTTAGAGCAATACTACGGTGCCCAACTAATCTGCCGAGCAAGAAAGGATATGCACCTGACACCGGAAGGTGAATTGCTGCTGGACTATGCCCAGAAGGTCTTGGCCCTGTCAACGGGCTTGAAAAGAAGCATCGCTAATTCCACCGGGCTCGTTAAGGGATACAGAATCGGAGCTACCTTAACTATCGGAGAATATGTTCTCCCGGAGATTCTTATTGCCCATAGGCGCAGCCATCCCAACATCGATATCTCGATGACGGTCCACAATACCGAAACGATTCTCCGACAGCTAGATGTAGATGACATCGACTTAGGAGTGGTGGAAGGACCCTTTAATCGGTCCAAGTACCGGCATCGACTCCTCAAACGAGACTCTTTAGTCCTGGTAGTACCCCCTAACCATCCCTTAGCTGTCAGAGATGCCGTCACCTTTGAGGATCTTTTTCCAGAGAAACTGATCATTCGGGAAAGGGGCTCCGGTACCCGGTGGGTTCTTGAAAACGCCTTGGTGACCCAAGGATACTCCCTCCAGGATTTTGCTTCCTATGTGGAAATCGGAAATCTTAATGCGATTCGAACCTTGGTGATGGCTAATTTGGGAATTACCGTGATCTCCCGGGAGGTCGTGGCCAGGGAACTTAAAAATCAGACCCTCTGCGCCATCCCCATCATGGATACGAACTTGGAGCGGGAATTTCAGTTTGTCTATCTCGATAACCATGCCGATAGCCAGTTTATCACCGGCTTCATGGATTATTGCATCCAACAGGTGGACCCATCTTCCCCGCGGGGTAAGTGATTCTTTATGAGGGCCCAGAACACTGACCAATCAATGTGTTAAATAAGGAGGCTGTCCAATGTTAGAGCTGAAGGGCAAGTATAACTCTGCTAAGGTTTTTACCGATAACATCGATGCAAGAGCAAAGGATCAGATTATTGAGTTATGCAACCAGGAGTTTGTTTCCGGCTCTAAGATTAGAATCATGCCTGACGTCCATGCCGGAGCGGGATGCGTGATCGGTACCACCATGACCATTACCGACAAGGTGGTGCCCAATCTGGTGGGAGTTGATATCGGCTGCGGGATGTATACCGTCCAACTGGGAAGAATTGACCTCGACTTGGCCCAGTTAGATCAAGTAATTCACCGACAGATACCCGCCGGCTTCAATATTCGCAAGACCCAGCATGAGTACGCGGCCCAAGTGGACCTTAGTCAATTGCGGTGCCGGGACTTCGTGGATATCAACCGGGGCTATCTGTCGGTGGGTACCCTGGGTGGGGGCAATCATTTTATCGAAGTCAACAGGGACTCTGAAGGCTGCCTCTATCTCGTAGTCCATTCCGGGAGTAGAAACCTAGGCAAGCAGGTGGTGGATCACTATCAAAAACTCGCCTATGACAGACTCCGGCGAAGGAAAGTCAAAATCCCCAAGGCCCTGTCCTACCTGGAGGGAAAGGACTTTCAAGACTATCTCCATGATATGGACATGGTTCAATCCTACGCCGAGGTAAACCGCCGGGCCATGGCCGATACCATCTTGCAGGAGATGGGTTTAGAAGCGAAGGATGCCTTTACCACGATCCACAACTATATTGACATGGCAAAGAAGATCCTGCGCAAGGGCGCCATTTCCGCTCAAGAGGGGGAAAGAGTTCTGATCCCCCTCAACATGAGGGATGGCAGTATCATCGCTGTCGGTAAGGGAAATTCCGATTGGAACTTCTCGGCTCCCCACGGTGCCGGCAGACTGATGTCCCGAAACCAAGCCAAGGCTGATTTGAGTTTGGAGGAATTCAAGAAAGTAATGAGTGGAATCTATTCCACTTCCGTAAGCAAAGCCACCCTCGATGAAGCACCGATGGCCTACAAGCCCATTGATGAGATCCTGAAGCATATTACCGATACCGTCACGGTCATCGACATCATTAAGCCCATCTACAACTTCAAAGCTCACTAAGCATGATGATGCTAGGCCTGGGATACCCATCCTAGCCCCTGCTGCAGGCCAGTGCCCCTTGGGACAAGAATTAGGAGCCATCTCAAAGCCCCAGGACTTGAGATGGCTCCTATAATTAGCACCGTTCCTACCTTAATGGGCACTCAATCACGACCTAGAAGTAGTCACTGAGTTTCGCCAGATCTTTCTCCGTAGTGTAGGGGTCAAGGAGTCTCCACCCAGTCTGACTTCTGGCCAGTTGTTGGGCTCCCTCTAGGCGCTTGTGGCGAATTTGCATCGTCATCGGTTGAGCAAAGGTAAAGGGTTCCATCGCCGCCAATCCCTTGACGGCCCTTTCCACCCCGGAATAAATAGCCTCTGCAGCCCGATCAGGATGCATACTCAGAGCCAAATTCCGGCCCAACCCCTTCTTGGTTGTCACTGTTTCTACCCAGGGCATAAACTTCTTGGCTTCAGTCACACCCTTATCGCAGCTGGCGACGAATATCAAGGGAACTCCCCTTTCCCCTGCCATCGCCCCGTCAATGGCAATTTCCCCCACCTCTACCCCATTGATCTTAATGTATTGGTAAGCCACGGAACTAAAAGTATGGGCCAAAACACCGTCAACGGTATTGTCCATGGGATGGTAACCGATCATCAGTACTCCGGAGAAGCTCTCATCCAGTCCCGGCCAACGATGCAGTGCATCGACACCCACCACCAGATCACATCGCCGGTCCAGCTGGTCATACAGCAGATTGAGACTGCTGCCGTGATTGTCCCAGACGATTACCTGTTGAGCACCGGCGGCAAACAAGGCTCGAGCTGCAGCATCGGCCTCCTTCGTTGCCTGTTTCCGGGCAAACTCAAAATCCGGTGAATCCGTCAAGGTCTTATTCGGTGAGCCCACCACGCAGGCTACCCCTTCCAGATCAACGGCTACCATGAATTTCATCACGATTCCCCCTCCATGGAATCTCCCGAGCTCCACCGGCAGAGTACCAGACAAGGCCCCGGCAAATCTCACCTAGGGCCTTCTCTGCAACTGGTTCTATCCCGTCTATTGACCGATGATCTTCCGCAAGTTGTCCAAACCAAGCTTCACACTGTCCCGGGGCGCCATCGTATACTCTTCCGTTTCAATGATATACCACTCGACGCCAACTTCCTTAGCAGTCTTGACCACCTGGCTCCAATCCACATCGCCGGTGCCTACTTCCACTTGATTTCCATCCTTCTTAAAGTCCTTGATATGTACCAAAGGACAACGACCGGGATATTGAGCAAGGTAGCCAGCGGGATCGACACCGGCCTTGAACACCCAACCCAGGTCTAACTCAGCAAAGACCAGGTCAGGATCAGCGTTTTCAAAGAGCAAATCCAGAGCATACTTGCCGTCGAACTGCTCAAACTCAAAGGCGTGGTTGTGGTAACCAATCTGAATCCCCTGCTCTTGGGCCTTGGCGGCAATCTCTGCGAGCTTCTTGCCAAAGTCAGCCCAGTCAGCCCCAGTGGTCAACTGGTCCCGGGGGGCAGCGGGACAGATCAGCCGCTTGTTGCCAATCTCCAGATTGTACTCCACGGTCTCCTCAAACTGCTCGGTGAGAAAGTTGTAACCCACATGGGAACCGGCAACCCGCAGTCCCAAATCGTCGAGCATCTTCTTGAGCTCTTTGGCCGGAAGTCCGCCGTAACCAGCAAACTCAACGCCTTCATAACCCATCTCTGCTACAGCCTTGAGCATCCCAGGAAAATCCTTACCTGCCTCTTCCCTTAAGGAATAAAGCTGCAATGCAATTGGAATAGTCATCTCTTTTCCCATCCTTTCTTGATATCTAGGTTCTCAAAAATCCTAGCTGCTCAGCAATTGCCACCGGCAATCGAATTTCAGGTTAGTCTCGCTGTTAGCGATCTTGGAATCAAAGGGCAAGCACCTGTAAAGCTACTCCTTAATAGAGATTGGCTGCCATCTACCCAACCTTTTCTTCCCCAGTTCCTTCCCTTGCTAGGTATCTAGTGGTCCATTGATAGAGATGAGGCTGAATATCTGGATAGGTCAACTTCTCGGGGAGATCCTTAGCCAAGCAAACCTGCCCAACCTCAGAATCCGGTAGATCGCCGAGCTTGCCTACCTCGGCATAAAAAAGCCTTCCATAGCTGGTCACGCCATCTCTTGTTACTCCATAGTCGCAGATAGGCTCCAAAGTGAAGCTGATCGCGCCCGTCTCTTCCATTAGTTCCCGGGAGGCACATTCGGCAATTCTTTCTCCTTCTTTCCGACGCCCACCGGGAATCTCCCAGGTGCTTCGCTGCTTGTGCCGGACAAAGACCCATTGATTCCTGTACCGAGCACAGATCACGGCAAAATCCAGCCGATCGTCACTGACCTCTCCAATCAGATGAAGAGTTGTCTTGATCAAAGGTATACCCTCCCGGCTGCCCTTGTCCCAGACAGCTGCACCGAACTTCCCTTAAGCCAGGATGGCCGATTGTTCCTTCGTAATCTGCCACCGCAGAGGCTCTCCTGCCAAATAGCGCTGCAGCTCTTCCACCATGTAGCGACCCATCCGCTCACACTCCCGGTCCAGGGACCCGGCAATGTGGGGCGTCAAAACTACATTGGGCAGAGTATACAGCGGCGACCCTGGCTCCGGAGGTTCTGGATAGGTAACATCCAAGATGGCCCAAAGATCGGGGCGCTTTCTGAGCACCGCAATCATCTCGTCTTCCCGTACCACTGCGCCTCGAGCAGTGTTGATAAAGGTCGCCCCTTCTGGCATCATGGCAAAGTGCTCGCCGGTGATCATCCCCTCGGTCTCCGGCAGCCATGGAGTATGCAGGGACACCACATCGGACTGGGTAAAGATGTCCTCTAAGGATACCAGGGTAACCCCCAGTTCCTGCGCCTTAGCCTCACTGACATAGGGGTCATAGGCGATGACCTTGACATCAAAGGACCGCAGCCTTTCACAGACCCCACGGCCAATCATTCCCAGGGAAATAATCCCCACGGTACTGCCATAGGCCCCCGGCACCCTGATGCGGGGCGGATAAGCCCCCAGTTCACGGATGGCACGAACATAGTACCAGCCCCGCTTCAGACTAAAGAGAATCTCCGCTATGGTGAACTCTACCACTGGAATCCCGTTGGCAGCATAGGCGCTGGTAATCATGATGCCCCGCTCCCAAAAGGCGGGGCTAACCACCTGTTTAATCGATCCGGCGCCATAGAAAACCGCCCTAAGCTTAGGTGCCGCATCCAACAAACGCTGGTCAAGGGTGGGACAACCCCATCCGGAAAACACCACTTCCGCGTCGGCCAAAATCTCGGGATTGGCTTGCACCGACTCCGCGGTTTGCGGCGGGGCGTAAATGTCCACCAGCTTGGCAATATCCTCCCGCTCCTTGGGACCGTAAATCTTCTCGTAGGACTCCGCACCTAGCAGGTATAATCCCTTAATCATCTACTTCCCTCCCTTCCACTCCTACCCTAGGACTCAAAACTACCGATGATCTTCCCTTCCCGGTACCTTCCCCAGACTTCCTCAAACCAGCCATCTACGGCCCCTTCTGGAATCCGCCGCACCGGTTCCCAGCGGCAGATGCACTCACCGGTTTTGGCATCCCAAGTCACGGTCTGCACCTTGCTGGCCAATTGACCATCATCGAGGAGGAACCGGAAACCCTCGGGCAGATTGTCCAAGGGCAGCTGCCCCTGGGGGTTATAGACCAAATAGGAGCCGCGACTTTGACCCCCAACGGCAATGTAATCGGCAATGGCCGAAAGGTAAACATACTGCGTGATCAATAGGTCCCGCACCCGAAAGGCCCAAGGCAGGTCCGTCAGATCATTAATTCTCATCTCTGACTGCAGATGACGCAGCCGATTGGCGGTCCATTGGATCCCGTCCTTTACCCCAGACAGCGACCGAATGTGGGCCCCTACTCTAGTGGTTAGTTCCTGCAGCTGACGGAGCAGCTGGTGGGGCGTCATCGGGGCCGAGGAGCGATTTAATACTCCTTGACCAAAATCGATGACTCCTTGAATTTGCGCCTTTACTTCCGGGGACAACCACACCTCAAGCTCCGGGGGCTCCTCCCGATACCGAGCGGCAATCAACTGAGCGGCTCGGGCGCTGCCCACTTGTCCCGAGTTGAGGGCACTACCACCGGGGCGATACACACCGTGGCTGCCGTTGACCTCTCCCACCGGGAAGAAATGAGCCAGATTGCTTTCCCACCAAATATCTCCTGTTAAGCCGCCGTTATTGTGTTGGGCACACACGGCGATTTCCAGATACTCCGAAGCCAAGTCGATTCCGTGGGATCGGTACAGATCGATGGCCGGTTGGTTCATATGGGCCAGGCGATCGATGGGGCGGCCAAACAAAGCCCCCGAACGCTCTAGGTATTCATAGGCCTCGCTTCCAACCTGAGAAAAGTCCAGGTCTACCTCTGTCTCCTGGCCGATGGCACAGGAGGGATTTCTGGTGTAGTCTAACCACACCCGTCTTCCCTTCAGTACCGTCTCGTTGTACACCAACAGGTCAATCAAAGAGGAACCGTAGTTGACCACCTTCCGGGGATCAAAGGGCCACTGATACCCCTTGAGGAAAATCGCGTCCAGCATCTTGCCCGGGGAAGGAAAATAGTCCAGCAGAAATTCTCGCTCATCCCTGCCCTCTTGGTCCGTGGAGACATATCGAGGTAACACCTGCTGATATGTTCCCGACAGGTTCCAGCGAAACTTGATGGAGGCAATTCCATATTGCGACTCCGTCAAATTCTGGCCCTGGGCCCCGGCCTCAAAGGCCAAGCCCGTGGCCCCGATTTGACTAGGAGGATAGACCGATGCTTGATACAGTCCAGCCGGTCCCCCGGTGGCATACACCACATTGGTACAGTTAAACAACACATATCGCCGGTGGGGATCCTCGAGGTGATTGTGATCTAAGGCCAACAGCCCGACGCACCGAGTTCCCTGGGCATCGGTGAGAATCCGAATTATCTGATAACCTTTATAGATGCTAATCCCCTTGGCCTTAACCTGGGCCTGGAGCCGCTCCACCATAAACCTAGAGGTTAAAGGACCGGCTGAGGTGGCCCGCTGCCGCGGATCGTGGTCGGTTTTGTACCCCACATACTGCCCAAATTCATCGTGGGGAAAGGGCACTCCAATATCCACTAGACGGTAAAAGCACTGTGCCGACAATGCCGCCTCGATCACAGCGATATCCCCGTGCATCGCTCCCCCACTAGCCAAAGTTTCCGCCATCTCGATAACGGAATCCTGACCAGCCCCAGCCAAAGTAAGCTTGTAGTAGGTTTGTTTGTCCGAGCCGGTGTTGATGGAGGTACCCCTGTCCAAACCTTCAGTGACCAGGGCTATGTCCCTTTGGCCATAGGTGAACAGGCGGTCCGCGGCATTAAGGCCTGCAGCTCCGGAACCAACTACCACAGTGTTGCAGCTGTACACCGGCAAAGTTATATCACCCAAAGTGATAGTAGTTGCTCGCACTAGACCCCACTCCCCCTCCCGACGAAATCATTAGGCACAAACGGGGGCCGTGGCCGGGAATTTGGTGACCATGGCCCCTGTAGTTACGACTTTACTTCTTCAATTCCACCAAGAAGGTCTTGATTTCATAGGGTTTGATGAAGAACTCCAGGGAATCTCCGGTCATCTTATCGCCCATGGGCTCCTCCAGCAGGTTGCACTCCTGCCAGGAGGCTGCGGACAAAGCCGTGGACAGGGTGACCTTGTTCCTGGCTCCGGTGAACTCATGGAGGCGAACCACCAGTTTGTCCTCATCCTCAGCCTTCTTGACAACATCGATCATGACATTATCAACGTCTAGAGCAAAGAGGGAGAATCGATCCCGCTGCGGAGCTCCCTTGGCCCAGGTCAAAGGACTATTTAGGTCCCAGGCCTCAAAGACAGTGCCGCCTTCGATCCAACTGCCTTGGTGGGGCAGCAGAGCGTAGGTAAAGATGTGCTCTCCCTGGTCAGCGGCATAGTCAGGATGGGTAGCAGACTTGACCAGAGACAATCGCAGACGATTATCCTTAATGTCATATCCGTACTTGCAGTCATTGAGGAGGCTAACGCCATATCCCTGCTCCGACAAATCAGCCCATTGGTGACCCACCGACTCAAACCGAGCCTGATCCCAGCTGGTATTCCAGTGGGTTGACCGCTTGACATTACCAAATTGGATGTCATAGGTGGCCTCCGTCGCCCGAATGTCCACGGGGAATGCGACCTTTAACAGCTGGTGCTGTTCATGCCAATCAACGTGGGTTCTAAAGTCAATGCGCCGGCTGTCGGCATAGACCACCAGATCCTGGCAGATGGTGGAATCCATGTAGCGCCAGTTGAAGCGAACCACTGCCTGCAGGGCGTTTGCTTCCACCAAATCTACCGACATCAGATCGGTAACCTCTCTCATCTTCTCCTGATAGAAAATGTCGATATCCCAGGCATCATGGGCCATGGGTTTGTCCTCAAAGACTTGCAGAACATTGCCCCGAGCTCCTGGAGCCAGAACCTCTCGCTCCGCGGTCAGATCATAGACACTGACCAACTGCCCTGCCTCGTTCCACTTCAAATCGTAATAGGGAGTGGTGAGACGGTTAGCCCCATAGGTGAAGGGTGAAGCCGCATCGGCTCCGGCGGTCTCCTGGTCAAACCAGACGCGGGCAAAACCCATGGCCGGCATGTTGTCTACCTTCACCAACCACATCCCATCCCGCAGCTCTGCGGTCAAGGGGTTACCCTCGGCGTCGAGCCAGCGACCCTGGGCCATCCCTTCCTCGGCGGGAATCTCCACCAACCCGCCTCGGGTCCAGGGAGCGGAGTTAAAGACGGTATAAGCGCCGGGCTCATCCTTGGAGGCAATGGCCTGTGCCGCCTTGTCCCAATTACCCTGGGCCAGTTGTCTTGCCTCTTCATACTCTAGGGTGCTGTCTTCATAGACCTCCCGAATCGAGGAACCGGGAATGATATCATGGAACTGGTTGCGCAAAAGGATCTTCCATCCGGCCACTAGATCCTGCTGCGGGTAGTTGTCCCAGGTGGAAGCAAAGACACTCTGCAGAGTTGACAACCACTCAGTGTCTCGATAGAGAAGCTCCAACTTGCGGTTCATCCGCTTGTTGTAGGCCTGGGAAGTATAGGTTCCCCGGTGATACTCTAGATACAGCTCACCATCCCAGGTGTGAACGTACTGATCCGTCTCTGCCACCGTCTGGTGCAGCCGATCGAAGTACTCATCGGCTCGACCGGTGAGCACCTGAGGCAATCCCGGCATCTCATTGAGGCGACGCCGCAGCTCCAGCATCTCCCGGTTAACTCCGCCGCCACCGTCTCCATACCCATAGGATAGAAGCAATTCCTTGTTAAGGTCCTTATCCCGGTAGGTATCCCAAATTCCCTTGACCGTCTGGGGAGTAATCACACCGTTATAGGTGTAGAACCAAGCTCCACCGGTCGTCGGTGTGGTGATAAAGTGGGTCAAGATTTCACTACCATCCATCCCCCGCCACCAGAAAGTGTCATGGGGCATTCGATTGTACTGGTTCCAGCTGATCTTGGTGGTCATGAAGGTCTTGATCCCGGACTTAAGAAGGATCTGCGGCAGGGCCCAGCTGTAACCAAAGACATCGGGCAGCCACAAGTACTTACAGGAAACACCGAACTCGTCGCGAAGGAACCGGGTTCCGTACAATAGCTGTCGGACCAGGGACTCACCGGAGGTGATGTTGCAGTCGGCCTCGACCCACATTCCTCCCTCGGCTTCCCAGCGTCCTTCCTTCACCCGTTCCTTGATCTGACTGTAGATTTCAGGATAGTCCGATTTGATGTACTCATAGAGCTGCGGCTGACTTTGCAGGAATACGTAATCGGGATACAGTTCCATCAACCGCAAAACCGTGGAGAAGGAGCGAGCACCCTTCTCTCTGGTGTGCTTGAGACGCCACAACCAGGCCACGTCGATATGGGTGTGACCGATACAGCGAATGGTCACGGGATGATGCTTTTCGATAGCAGCAATCTGGTTGTTGAGCTCTTCTCTAGCCTCGGCGATGGAAGCGTAGAAGCCTTCGGATCCAGGCTTGGACCAATCCACCAACAGATAGGCCCGATCCAATGCCGTCAGCAGCAAGGACCGCTCCGGCTGGTTCTCATCCAGCTCCTTCACCGTCTCTAGGGCCGCCCACGAGGTAAAGACCAAATCATCGGCAGCTTCATCGAGCCAACAGATCTCTGCTTTGCGGAGCATCATTTCCTGCTCCCGGGGCTTGCCGCCGCCCTCAAGGCCGGACCACAACCGGAAGGACAACTCCACGGTGGTTCCTACCAGCTCCGGTGGGAAAAATACTTCATGGTGATTGGAGTCCACTCCCTGGTAGGGCTTACCGTTGACAAACAACAGGGACTCAAAGCCGGAGTTACCCCCGCCTCCCGTTTTGCCAAAGTCAAAACGTCCCAAGACCTTCCGTTCCTTCCACTCCGCGGGAATCTCCACGGTAGCAGTAACCCAAACGTAGAGGTCCCGACCTTGCCAGCGTTGATTCATGACCGCCGGCTTCCACTCACCGTCGGTGGGAGGATATAGACCTACATCACCGCTGGTATCAATCTGATACTGCATTGATTCCAGGGAAATGGCATCGCGATATCGAAACTCTGCCAATTCCCTAATTCTGGCACCGATCTTTCTCTCGGTAAAAAACAACCTTTGCACCCCCTGCATATTTTTCTACCGATTTGGAATTTGCCAATCAATTACTTCCAATCCATTCCTCGCCAAAAACTCATTGGCCCGAGAAAAGGGCCGACTACCAAAAAACCCCCGCTGTGCGGAGTAAGGACTGGGATGGGCCGACTCGATGATGTAATGGTGGGACGAAGTGATTAGCTCCTTCTTAGCTTGAGCCTTCCTACCCCACAGAATGAAAACTACCGGCTTTTCCCTGGAATTCAAAGACTGAATCACCCGATCGGTGAACTGCTCCCAACCTCGGCCCTGGTGGGAATTGGGCTGGGCCTTGCGGACCGTCAACACCGTGTTGAGCAGCAAGACACCTTGTCTTGCCCAATGCTCAAGGCAACCGTGATTGGGAATGGGGCAACCCAGATCTGCCTGCAATTCAATGAAGATGTTTCGAAGAGAAGGAGGCGGAGTCACTCCGGGTTGCACCGAAAAGCTGAGACCGTGGGCCTGCCCCTCACCATGGTAAGGATCCTGCCCTAAAATCACGACCTTTACCTCGTGATAGGGAGTATAGTGCAAGGCATTGAAGATATCGTACATATCGGGATAGACAGTGGCAGTTCTGTATTCTTTAATCAACCACTGGCGCAGTTGTTGGTAATAGGGCTTGTCAAATTCATCCCCCACTACCTGGGCCCAATCATTATGTAGTATCGCCATAAGTATCGCTCACCGCCTTACTTCCATACATTTCTATATTGGTTACCTGATTCCTCCGGTATCGGTCCAGGGGCAATCCCATCCTAAGGCAGAATTAGTCCACCGGCGGCGAATACTTTTTTCATCTGCTCCAGCATAGATTGTGGTACAAATACGAAGAGAATCTTCTGAAGCAATTGGCTAAAAAAGATGGAAGAAGGGGTGCAAAAGTGTCCATCAGGAAAGGAACAGCTGAGGAATACATCTTGGAATGGCGAAGCCTTTGCCTGAGTTCAGGCGGTATCGACATTGCAGACCTACAGGAACTTGAGGATTACCTGCGGCGGGAAATCAACTCCCTGACGGCGCTGGGGCTGTCGGAGGAGGAAGCCTTCCTAATCGGGGTGAAGCGTCTGGAAGACCTCCCCTCACTCTCCGCAGCATTTCAGAAAACCAATTCCCGAGGCTTCTGGCAGAGGCTGCTTCCAGAGCCTGCCCCCGCCGAAGTCCACCAAAATCAGGAACGGGACTGGGTTCTTCCCGTGTGCCTGGCTATCTTCGCGGGACTCTTGACCCAATTGCCCAAGCTGTTTGGCATCGGCTTTCGGGAAGATTCTGCCTTCTTTCTCAAGAATTTGAGCCTTTTTGTCTTACCCTTTGTCGCCGTCTTTTTTGCTACGAAACGTCAAATTTCCCGTCGGGCTGCGGCCTTCATCACCATGACCTTCGGCCTATCCATCCTCTTGATGAATCGCCATCCCTTTGCCGAGTCAAGCCAGACAATGCTCTTGAGTTCAATACATCTTCCCCTTTTTCTTTGGTTGATCACCGGCCTGGCATACACAGGAAGTGAATGGAGGAGTGTTTCTCGAAGAATGGATTTCCTCCGCTTTACCGGTGAGTTATTTGTCTACACAACCCTCTTTCTTTGCGGAGTTGTGGTGATCAGCGGCTTAACCAGCCTCCTGTTTTCCGCCATTGGTATCGATGCTGCCGGGCATATCCTTCAGTCCTTCGCCGTACCGACCGCGGTGGGAGCCCCGATCATCGCCGCCTATTTTGCTGATCGGCGGAGACATGTGGTTGAAAACTTCGCACCGATCCTGGCCAGGATTTTTGCCCCGCTCCTCCTTTGTGTGCTGACGGTCTTTCTGGGGGTTCTGGTGTTCCAAGGGACAAATCTGATGATGGACCGTTCGTTACTCATCGGACTTGATTTGCTGCTGATCCTAGTCCTGGGGATCGTCTTTTATACCCTCTCTACTCGAAAGGGAACGCCCCGTCCACAGATGTACGATTGGATTAGTCTCCTACTGATCCTTACCCCTTTGATTATCGATGGGATCGCCCTGTCTGCTATCATCTCCCGGCTTAGCTCCTACGGCATCAGCCCAAATAAGTTGGCGGCCCTGGGAGAAAATATCCTGATCTTTATCAATCTGGCGGGACTGGCGCTGCTTTTTGTCAGGTTTTTCCGCGGCAGGATTGCCTTCTCCGATCTGGAAAGATGGCAATCCTGGCTCCTGCCCCTCTACGCCCTCTGGCTGGGCCTTGTGGGCCTAGGGTTTCCGCTAATATTCTCTTTTCAGTAGGAACCTGACCAAGGCCCATTACAGCTCCATTTGCGCTCTAACTTCCGCTCCATCAATCTCCTTCACCGATTTTCCCGCGGCATTAGCAATCGCTGCGGCAATTCCCGCAGCTTCCCCCAGGGTGCGGCAGTTGGGAATAATGCGGATGGCCGCGTGGGCAGCAAAGGAGGCGGAAATACAACGTCCCGTAACCAAGAGATTCTTCACCCCTTGGGGCAACAGGCAACGGTAGGGTATCTCGTGATAGACTCCCTCCGGTAGGTACTTGAGGGTGGTGCCTACCCCCGACGGGTGGTGGATGTCGATGGGATAGCGGTTAAGGCAGATACCATCGGCAAAGCGCCGGGCTGAGAAGTAATCATCCTCCGTCAAGGTGTACTCCCCGACAATTCGAACAGACTCCCGGATCCCGATTAAAGACGCCACGTTGGTGATCTCAGCCTCAGCAAAGCCTGGAACAAACTCCCGCAGGAACCTGACGATGCGCTGGATTTTCTGCCGTCCCACTCCATAGGCTCTACTTATCTGCCAAGGGTCAAGGGCGGCAAACCCTGACAACCGGGGGCAGTTAAAGGCTAGGGAATGGCGACGACCCAACAAGGAGAAGAACTGGAAGTACCCCAGATCATCGGGAGCAAGGACACCGGCGTCTATCCCCTTCTGGACCCAGGGGCCCATAGGGCTGTCCTTAGCCTCATGAAAGCCCACGTGAAATCGGGGATAGGAAACCTCTACCCCGATAGCCCCAAAGGCTTGGGCAACGGCATGTTTGTCTACGTTGCCCAGGATAAACCGAAGGCTCATGGGCTGGTTCTGCCCGGTTTCATTTCCTATTTGGACGGGACAATTGGCCATCCGAGCCACCACTGCATCACCGGTGGCATCGATGATCGTCCTGCCAGCAATGGGCAGCACCCCGCCGCGGGTTGCTACCTGAAGGGTAAGGATCTCACCACTAACCAACTCCACTCCACTGACGACAGCGTCATACAACACTGTGACTCCTGCTTCCAAAACCATCGACTCCAGAACCGTCGCCAAGAGCAGCGGATCAAACCAGCTGGCCTCCTCGGGACCCGTTGAATCCACCGATTCTTGATACCTGGAAATAATCTCCAAGTTGAGTCCCCGATTGAGCGGCTGTCCAGCCAAGTGATTGTCCATTAACGGAGTGACAAGGCTTAGGGTTGAACTTCCGCCCAAGGCTCCCGACCTTTCAATTAACAGTGTCTTCTGTCCCCGCCGGGCTGCAGCGATGGCTGCGGTGGTCCCGGCCGTTCCCCCGCCAACTACGATAACCTCAAAGGTGTTCATGTCCCTTGGCACCTCCCCCAAAATCCTCTTTCTTACCTAATACTTGTTGCCGCTGTGACTGTATCCTGCCGTGATCAGGACTATCTTCCCGGCAAGGCAAAAGCCGCTTCCATAGATTGAGAAGCGGCCCTTGATCACAACTAACCTTGGCGGAACTTGAGAATCAATCATGGGGCAGCGTCCGGGAGGCGACATACTCCGCTGTGCTTTCCCGGGGTTGATAGGCCCTAACTCCTATTTCTTTACCTTTGACTGCATCGGGCATCCCCCAAGCTTCCGGTTCAAAAAGGCTGGGGTCGGCAATGGCCCGCAGCAGATAGGCCTGGGTTATACCAAAGGCACCGTGGGAGAACCAAGTCACCCCCTGCGTCACCGGATCCGCAGACTTGATGGGATTGGCACCCATTCTCGCCAAAATGCGATAGGCCACCAGCCAACTGAGATGGCCGTGGGTAACTCCTTTAATGAAGGGGTGATCCCTTCCTGTCACAGTAAAAAGATAAGATCCTACCACTCCTATCCCCGCGGCCAAAGCGTTATCGGTGAGCATGCCAATAACGTCGCCCATGGGCTGATCCACTTTTCGTCGCCGCAGAAAGAACCCCGCGCCCTGCCTTTGTGAGGTTTCCTTGGCTATTCCCAACATCAGTGCGCCCCGCTGAATCATGTTCTTGACAATATTGGCACCGAGTCCGGAGATTGCTCCCGCGACAAACCGGTCCTGAATCTTCTTCATGGTGACACCTCCCCTACTAGTTGTCTCCATCTCTACCAGGAGAAATCGTGGGAAGGATTGGTAATGTTACCGGCCTATGGAAGCGAATACATTCCTAGAGATCCTCGACGGGAGGCCAAATTGAACCCCACTGAAGGTTGCGGGCCTGCCGGAAGAGAGCTCTGTCCCTGCGGCTGACAACCTCTTCCTTCAGACCTTCCGGGGTACAACTGACCAGCCGAATGTGCCCCTTGCGAATCTGAGGGTGTCTGAGGATTCGCCCGGGGATTTCTTCACCTGGAATCTTGGATGCCGCTACAAAGGAGAATTTCTCATCTTCGTAGGATAGGGTGCCGGACTTCACCCGTCGATGAAGCTGGGAGCGGGCAATCCGCTGAGAGAAGTGACACCAATCGGGTTCCGTCATGGGACAGGCTCCGCTGTGGGGACAGGGAGCTGCAATGCGGGCGCCCTCTCCCGCCAGCTGTTCCCGCACCTCCCTAATAGCAGCAAAACCCTCGGGGGTGCCCGGTTCAATCACTACGAGTACTGTCTCCGTCAGACTCCACAACTTGTTCACCAAGGACCTCCGATCTGCCTGTGTCAACTCATTGAGGACATAGGAGGCTGTCACCAGGTCAGCGGAGGCAGCATCCCACTCTGTGGTCAGATCCACCTGTCTCCAGTTGGCCTGCTTCAGTGCAGAATGCTCGGAATGCTCAGCAAGTCTTTTGCCCAGGGCAATCATCGCTGATTCCCGCTCCAGGGAACTGACCTGTTGTAACGAGGGCCAAACTGCCGCAGCCGCCCACATCACTGTGCCTGGGCCGGCACCAACATCCATCAGGGTCTGTGGCTGCCAGCCCGGCTGTCCCTCCCGCACCTGTTCCAGGGCGGCGTAGACCGCAGCATAAGTTGCCGGCAGCCGAAAGGCGGCGTAGGCAGTGATGTCCTGGGATGACTGCAGAAGTTTCCCTCTTTTTGAACTGCCCTTGGCTCGATAGCGCTCCGAAAGATCGGTCACCACTTTGGCCAAATCTTTGCTGGACACCGATGATAGCTCGGACTCAAGTGCTGCCTCCAGTGATAATGGTATGTGCATTTTTTCTTTCACTCCGATCTGGCGACTTTAGTAACAAAAGCACAGCAATGGAAACCACCCCAACAATTGACAGCCCGTCCTATTATACTCCGACAGCAGTCAATGGGCCATCATTCGATTCCTTCTGTCCGTCCTTGAGTTTATCGAACTAAGGTGACTTGTGCGGGGCAGCTGGTGACAGAGTAGGAGAACGCCGGAAAAATATCCAATGGGAAGAGAACAGGAACCGGCCCAAGGGCTAATAAGCCGGGTAGATAACGATGTTTAACGTCTGTCCCGAGTGCGGACAATACCCTGATAACAAAGCGATCGAGCCCAATGGTCCATTTGCCCTCTGTCACTATTGCGGCTATCGCCACCGATTCAAACAGCTGCCTTTGTTTGTCATTACCGGCCCCAGTGGAATCGGAAAATCCACCCTGTGCCTAGAGCTTAGCACCCGGACTTCCGACTACGTGATCATGGAAACCGATATCCTCTGGAATGATGAGTTCACCAAAGGGCAGGACAACTATGTCACCTATCACATAATGTGGTTACCGGTGGCCAAGAACATCAGTCAAGCCGGCAAGCCAGTTATCCTTTGTGGAACAGCCCTTCCGGAACAACACGAGCAATGCGCCGAGCGAAGGTACTTCGACAAGATCCACTATTTGGCTTTGGTATGCGAAGATGAGACGCTGGCGAATCGGCTGCAAAATCGCCCATCTTGGCGACGCTCCGGCGAGAAAAACTTCATTGACGAGATGATTCCTTTCAACCGATGGTTCAAGGATAATGCCAACCGCACCAAGCCGCCCATCGAGTTGTTGGACACCACTGGCCGCAGCATAGATTGCACCACAGAGCAGATCATAAAATGGTTAGACAAACATAATCATTGAAAACCCCTCATAGGAACCGAGGCAGCAGGCTGTGGCACCCCGAAGACCCAATAATCAGCTTCCTGTGCTTTGCACCGAAAGCTATCCTTCATGGTCCCTTGTTCCTCAATTCCCCTTCAAGTTCTATCTATTTAGCCCCCTAATAGATTTGCAGAAAATCCTTTTATCTGCTATCATTCAGATCAGGGGGAAGTTTCATGAAAAAAGAGATTATACGCAAGAATTCAAAGAACAGATATTAAGGGAATGCCAAGAGGTCGGGAATGTTGCTGTTGTCGCCAGACGGCATAACATCTCACCGAATACCATCCATACCTGGAGAAGTAAGGCC
>JAAYGB010000022.1 GCA_012727955.1 Bacillota bacterium | reverse complement strand
TGGTGCGCCCAGGAGGACTCGAACCCCCGACCTACTGATTCGAAGTCAGCCACTCCATCCAGCTGAGCTATGGGCGCCAAATCAAGACAATCACTATTGTAGCCTATCTTGAGGAGAAATGCAACAGAACAAATGATCGGTTATAATACCTATGAGCATGTATTTTCAGGAAAAGCTGGAGACCTCTGTTTGGGAAGGGGATTAGCGATGATCATCAGTGCTAGCCGGAGAACGGATATTCCTGCCTTTTACAGTACTTGGCTGATGAATCGAATTCGAGAGGGGTTTGTGCATGTCCGCAATCCCTTCAACTATCGTCGGGTTAGCCAAATTAGCTTATCTCCACAGGTTGTGGACTGCATTGTCTTTTGGACCAAGAATCCTGAACCGATGTTAAGACTGCTGCCAGAGTTGGCGGAGCGGGGCTATGCCTACTACTTTCAGTTCACCTTAACACCCTACGGTTCCGATGTTGAGCCCGGGGTACCGGAGAAGTCCCGGCTAGTGGAAGTGTTTCAAGGGTTATCGGAGTTGATCGGCAAGGAGCGAGTCATCTGGCGCTATGATCCAATTATCCTCAGCGACTCGATGTCCATTCAGTACCATGGGGCTAAGTTCCAGGAACTGGCAGAGAGACTCTCGGGCTATACGACCCAATGTGTGATCAGTTTCTTGGATCTTTATTCCAAGACCCGGCGCAATACAAAGCATTTGTCCCTCAGCGACATCTCCCCTGTCGATATGGAAGCAATTGGACAGGTGATGGGCAAAATAGCCCAAGACAAGGGAATTCGCCTGGTGACCTGTGCCGAGGAAGTAGACTTGGCTCCCTTTGGAATTGAGCAGGGCTGCTGCATTGATGGCCAGCTAATTCAATCACTGCTGGGCACGCCACTGCAGGTAGCTAAGGACAAAAACCAGCGACCCAGTTGTGGGTGCATGGCCAGCATCGATATCGGTACCTACAACACCTGTCTTCACCGGTGTACCTATTGTTATGCCAACTCAAGTCAGACCCTTGTCGACAAACTGGCGGCGGACCATGATCCCAATTTGTCCATGATTTCAGGCCAGCTGACCGATGGCGATGAGGTCCGTCAGCGAAAACTGGTGTCTCTGAGGAGTCTACAAGAGGATCTATTTGAGAAAATTTAAAGTCTAGTTTGGCCCTGGGAAGGATTAGTGCTTCTTTTCACGAATTAATAGGTATCCGTTTTGGATCACGAGGAGGGTCGTGTTGTGCGGGAGACTGCGATCATTTGTCAGACGCTAAATTTGCTACGGGGCATTTGGAAAGGGGTAGAGAAGGAGTGGCAGAACCATTGTCGCTCTCTAGATATTACCCTGACCCAACAACATATTCTATGCATTTTGGCCTTTGAAGAAAGCATTACCATCTCTGGTTTATCGGATTACGCACTAATGCATATTACAACTACTACCGATGTGGTGAATCGCCTGCAGAGGAAGGGCTTAGTTCGGGTGGAGGCTTGCCCCTACGATGGCAGGGCCCATTTGGTTTCTCTCACTGAAGAGGGACGGAGTACCTGGAGGAGATCCCTGGCCTGCATCGACAAGTTTCCTTTGCTAGCTAAAGTCACGGAGCTGCCGCCGGAGGAACGAAGGTTGCTAATGAGTACCCTATTTGAATGGGCTGCTGAAATTCAGGGCGATGAATTTTGCCAGTGGGTTAGCGCAACGGGAGAGAAGATTGGGTCAATGGGTACAGAGCTCAGAGCAAGTAGTTAGATTTCCAGAGCCGCTCATCGCAAAAGATGAGCGGTTTTGCGTTCTTTGGTGCATATTTCCTGGGCATCTGGTATAGTATAAGTAGACATTGTGCTCAAGGTTGTGCTCAAACGAAGGAGGTTCCAAGGCCAGTGGCTATTCCAGAAGAAGTTAAGAACCAGATAGCAACGAAAATCGATTCCGATGGCAAGAATCTAACGGATTTTATCAACTTGGAGACACCCAGTCAGGATATCTTTGCCAAGACTATTCCCTTCTATAGCTTTATGGAGGATCTGACCGATAAACAGCATAATCACTACCGCCGAGAACTGGTAGGTCCCTCGGCTAACCGAGTGAAGATCCATGACCCCTATACCGGGAAGGTTCGGGAAATGATCATGATGGCCTCGAACAACTACTTGGGACTAACTACCCATCCTCGGGTGGTAAAGGCAGGCTTAGAAGCACTGCGGGATTACGGAGCTGGGGCCGGAAGTGTACCGTTACTGGGAGGGACCCTGGATTTACATAGACAGCTAGAGCGGAAATTAGCTAGACTCAAGGGCTGTGAAGATGCAATGATCTTCACCTCGGGATATACCTCCAATGTCGGGATTGTCTCGGCTTTGGTCAGGGAAACCGATGTCGCCTTGAATGACCGGCTCAACCATGCCAGTATTATCGATGGTTGCCGTCTCTCTGGCGGAAATTTGCGGACCTTCCGCCACAATGATATGGACAGTTTGGAGAAAATGCTGGAGCGCTGTCGTAAGAGATATGACGGAATTCTCGTTATTGTCGATGGAGTCTTTAGCATGGATGGCGATATTGCACCCCTACCTCGCATCATGGAGTTGGCCGCCCATTACGGCGCCAGAGTGATGATTGATGAGGCCCATGCCACTGGAGTGATCGGACCCAATGGTCGGGGAACTCCGGAGCACTTTGGGATGGAAGGCAAAGTAGATATCGTGGCCGGTACCTTGAGTAAGGGCTTGGGAGTGGTGGGAGGCTTTGTGGCTTCAACCAAGGAGGTAATCAACTACCTTCGTTTCTATGCTCGGTCCTACATGTTCTCCACCGCGATGACCCCTGCCGACGCCGCGGCTTTGTCAGCGGCCATCGATGTCTTGGAGACGGAACCACAGCTGCGGGAGCGGCTTTGGTACAACATTGACTATATGATCTCCAATTTGAAGGGATTGGGACTGGATCTGGGCAATGCCGAGACCGCGATTATTCCCATCATCATTCCCGATGAAGATAAACTCCGAAAGGTCAGTCGTTATGTCCATGAGGCAGGCATTTTCCTAAACCCAGTCTACTATCCTGCAGTACCCAAGGGACTGTCTCGGATTCGGTTGAGCTTGATGGCAACCCACACCCAGGAAGATCTGGATGAAACCCTGACGGTGGTTGAAGATGCCCTGCGAAAGTATGGTGTAATCTGAGCTCGTCAATGGTAGTCCAAAAACACTAACACCCGGACTGAAGTTGCTCCCGAATTTCTCGGGGATGACCTAATCCGGGTGTTTGACTATTTGTCCTAGAGTCGGGGGATGTGCATACCGCCGTCAATCCAGATGGTTTCTCCCGTGGAGTAGGCAAAGGCCCCTTCAGCTATGGCTGCTACCGCTTTGCCGATGTCTTCCGGTTGACCCCAACGTTTGATGGGAATCAGTCCATCGGCAATCTTAGCATCATACATGGCTTTGACCTGGGCTGTCATGTCAGTGGCAATCACTCCCGGCCGCAGTTCATATACACAAATGCCATACTGGGCCAAACGAGCGGCCCACAGCTTGGTCATCATCGCCACACCGGCCTTGGATATACAGTATTCTCCACGGTTCAGGGAAACGGTGTCAGCGGAGATAGAACCGATATTGACGATCACCGGGCGTTTGCCGCTGGGATTGGCCTCCACCTGTTGGATCATAAGCTTGGCCACTTTTTGGGTTAGGAAGTAGGGGCCCTTGAGGTTAGTGTCCAAGACGAAATCAAACTCTGACTCCGTGGCCTCCAAAATGTCCATTCTCTGTCTCGGAGCCACTCCGGCATTATTAACCAGGACATCGATTCGGCCAAATTCGGTGATGACCGTGTCCACCAGACGCTCTCTATCGGCGGCGGAAGCGATATCCCCTTGCACAGTGATCCCTTGCCCGCCCAGAGACTCTACTAAAGCTAGGGTCTCGGCAGCCTCGCCTTCACTGCGGGCGTAGTTGACGGCGATTCTATATCCCCTTCGGGCCAGCTCCAAGCAGATGCCTCTGCCGATGCCGCGACTGCCTCCGGTAACTAGGGCCGTTCTTCTACCCGTTGCATCCATGGTTACCAACTCCTTAAAGGGTGATTCAAATTACTTCGTCTCCAGCAGGGGTAAGGTGACCGGTTGCTGCCGCTGCGCCGACTGGTACATTGCCAAGACCAACTCCAGGGCTCGCTGCCCCTCTTCCCCTGTTACCATGGGATCCCGATCCTGCTGGAGGGCCTCAATGAAGTCTAGGAACTGGTAGTAGTGGCTGTTGCCGTAGATTCTAGCCCTGACATCCGGGGAGTCTTGGTCTTCCTCTTCCTCGGAGACCTGGTTGGATTCGGTATAGTTCAAACCATGGGTTCCGGAGTCCTCGTTGGCCGCAAAATGCTGGTAGACCAACTTATCATTTTCGATGATGCAGGAGCCGTTCTCTCCGAAGATCTCGACTCTGGTGGTTAACCCGGGATAGGCGCAGGTGGTGGCCGTGAAGGCACCGATGGCGCCATTGGTAAACTCCACGGTGGCCGAAGCGACGTCTTCCACTTCGATGGTGGGGTGGAGGAGATTGGCGGTCATAGCCGTTAACTGGCGAACGGGACCTCCCAAGTACTGCATCAGATCGATGGTATGAATGGCTTGATTCATCAGGACTCCACCGCCGTCTAGAGCCCAGGTTCCCCGCCAGTCGCCACTGGCGTAGTATGCGTTGGAACGATACCAATGGACATGGGCATTGATCATCACTAGCTTTCCAAAGCGGTTGGAATCGATAAACTCCTTGACTTTACGAGTGGCGGGATCGAAGCGGTGCTGGAAAATGCAAGCTAACTTGACCCCGGCCTCCCGGCAGGCCTTGGTCATGGCCATGGCCACCTCGAGCTTAATGTCCATGGGTTTTTCCACGATCACGTGTTTCCCATGTTGGGCGGCTTCAATGGTCATCTCTCCATGGAGCCCGCTGGGGGTGCAAATACTGATTACATCGGCATCGGTTTGACTAAGCATCTGCCGGTAATCGTAGTAGGGTTTTCCTCCGAACTCGGCCGCGTAATTGTCGGCACGGGCTGGAATGATGTCGGCGAATCCCACAAGTTCAGCAGAATCAATTTGGCTAAGCTGTTTGGCATGTAGTTTACCAATTACTCCACAACCGACGATGGCGAATTTCACGGTTTTGTTCACTTGAACACCTACTCAACAGTGATATTTTCCTACGATTAGTGGTTAGGCATAGTGGGGCATTTACCTGCAAAAATCTTGGTCTATCGGGCGCTGACAGCCACGGAATCCAGTTGTGAAGCATTGAGCAGAGAAGCGGTCTCGGGCGGAACCAGGATTTTCAGGGCTTGCCTCACCAAGGACGCTTGAATTGGGGCAGTGCCCACGAGTTCACCGTCCACCATTTTCGTCATTGGCAACTCCGGTTCGATGGTTACCCGGCGCCAGCGGACTATTTCCACCGCTGGATGATCAACATGGGTTCCCTTGTAAGCCTTGGGCAAAGTGGTAATCAAGTCCCAGCGGGAGATTCGGTGAATGATGACCAGGTCCAGCATCCCATCCGCGGGGTGAGCCTCTGGGGCAATCATCAGGCCGCCGCCGGCAGACCTGGTATTTTGTACGAAGACCCCAATGGCTTCCACTCGCCTGACCTGACCATCGGTTCTGATTGTCATCGGGTGGCTGCGCAAATTGCAAAGGGTCTTCCATACCCCTGCGAAGATCTTGATGGATCCACTGAAGATACTTTTGTTTTCATTGACATGGGCAATGACGTCCACGGGAAATCCCAGGGAAGCCAGGGAGGCAAAGCCGCGGTTAGTTTCCATTCCCACATCCATCTTCGCCGGTGTTCCTGACCACAGGAGAGTGGCAGCCGCCGGTATCTCTAGGGGTATAGCTAGAGAACGGGCCAAATCATTGCCGGTCCCGCCGGGGATAATCGACAGCATTGTATCGGTATGGATTACCCCCTGCAACACTTCGTTAATGGTCCCATCGCCTCCAATGGCGGCTACCTGGGGCCAACCCTCCTGGGCAGCCATCTGGGCGAGCCTCGAACCATGTCCCGGTGCGCTGGTCTTGGCTACATCGTATTCTATCCCTTGGGTACGGAGAATTTCCTCTACCTGGGATAGGACCCGAAGGGCTCTGCCCTGGCCCGCCATGGGATTAACGATTACTTTGATCCGACGCATGCGATTGTCGTCCACGGGTAGTGCCTCCCATCTCTTCCCGGTATTCCCACTCTTCTGTGGCTTACTCTGCGGTCTTGGTGGTTACCGGAATTCCGTAGGGACCATCGGCTAGATAGGCGATGGTGGGTTCGGTGTTGTGTTTGGCGCGAAACTCTTGGACAGCCTCCGAAACCGCGGCAGAGATCACCTGGGGAATGTCCGCTGCGGTAGCGGAGTTAACTCGCTCCGGTGCGAGATAGCGATTGCCAGCAACCCCCGGAACAAAGGCATAATCCCGTTGGGTTAACTGTGGACTGTAGTAGACTAGGTGTTCCTGGGGTATCCGGTCAAAGACTCGGGCCCACATTTGGACCTGCCACTGCTCGGGGATAAAGGTCCAATCCGGTGATAGAATCAGCTGCTTAAACTTCTCGGCTCCCATCAGCTTAAGAAGGTGCAGTACCGTTCTGTACTGGGGACTGCCTACAGGATCAGGGTCGGTATTGTTGGCAGCGATAATCAGTTTGCCATTGGGTTTTAGGGCCGGTATCGACGCTACGGCAACCTTGGCCGCCTGATAGTGGTTAACCCCGACGAAACCGGCATGGGTAACTACAATGTCATAGGGCTTGGCAATGGGTATGGAAACGTATCCAAATACCCTTTCGAAGGCCTTTTGGTGGGCGGCCTCCAGTTCGCCAGCAAAGACACCGGTGAGGCGAAATTGGTGATCTAGGGTGACGTTAACAATATAATCGGCTCCTGCCATCTTCGCGACTTCTAAGGCTTCTTCGTGGCAGGGATTACCCTCCAGCACTAAGTCTCGAGCCTCGGGGGACGACAGCATCTCGGCGCCATGGAAAATATAGGTGCTGGCTTCACCGATTAGCCCAGGACAGATGGATTTGCGGCCCCCAGAGGCGCCGGCCATAAAGTGGCTTTCCACCAGACCCGTCAAGATCTTGATGTCGGCATTGAGATAGGTCTTATTAATGTAGACCTGGCTGCCTCGCTGGGTCTTGCCCAGGTAGGCGAGGTTGTCAGTATCCCGACAATCATGGTTAACCACAGCGATGTTGTGCTCAAAGACTCTGGGATCCAACATCTGCTTAAGCTCATCGAGGGTGTTGGGGCGATGGGTGCCCGTCGCGACTAACACCGTGATGGCCCCGGGATCAATTCCATGCTCCAAGAGCTTGGCGATGATGGGCCAGAGAATCCCCGCTGGTCCTGTATAGGGAACGGGTCGAGTGCTATCGGAGATGACGATGACAGCGGTAGGATTGGAGTGCTGCGCTAGCTTAGCGGCAATGAGCTCTTCTAAGCTGGGACTGTTGATGGAGTGGACCAATGCCTCTGCAATGGCTGCCTCGGGATCGGCCAACGTCTCTGGGGTAGACATGGACAACACTTCTGTTCCCGGTGGCAGTGCCAGTTCTAGGGTTTCTGTGCCCAGTGGCAGTGGATAACGATTCATGTGGATCTCCTACCCCTCTATAGAAATCTAGTTGTATCGTTCTTCTGACAAATCCCGTTTTTATCCTGCTTAGGCAAACAAAGAAAAACCCGTTGGCGGAAATCTCCAACGGGGTAGGCAATACCGACGGACATCGTCGATGGATTATCTGTAAGTAGCTCTCAGGTGCTTAATTTGCAGGGCCCTTTCCACCTCTTCCGGGGTTACCGGTTCCTTTGGCCGGAAGGTGATGGTGCGGGCTTGGCCGGGCACCAAGGTGAAGAAGTTGTCGTCAAACTCACCGGCGATGCCTGAGACATTGGCAGTAACGAAGAATGCTGGTTTGTCCGTAGTCAATGTCACAGCAATCCCACCATCGTCCCCGGCTTCAACCTGGGAGGTAATCTGGGCTGTCGACAGTTCACACCGCTTGTATTCAGTAAAGAAGTGACTGGTGTGGTTGGTGTCGCCCTCGGCATTAACCTGGGCCAGCATAAACCCGGTACGCTTGTCATCGACGAGTTCATCGACCCGGTATTTCTTGACCAAGGTAGAACCGCCGGCTGGTACCGTAACGTTGAACCTTTCCTCCTTCAAGGTGGAACCGGCAAAGTCCATCACCTGTAGAAAGACCTCGGCAGTTTTTGTCCGATGGCGGTCACTGACCACCCAGACCTCCACTTCATCCTCCCGGTTCTGGTAGATGCTGACTAGGACCGGTCCATAGGAGCGTTTCATTTGGTAGTGAAGTAACTTCCATTTGCCCCCATATTCCAGAGAGGACCAGGAACACACCGGCCAGTTATCGTTGAGCTGCCAGTAGAGGGTGCCCATACAGGTGGGCTGTAAATGTCTCCAGTACTCAACCCCCGTCTTAATGGCCAGGGCCTGTTGAACTTGGCTGAGGTAGACGAAGTTGTCAAATCCCTCGGGGACTCGGAAGTAGCGGGTCATCATTTCCGTAATTTTGGAGTTACCCGCGGGGTTGCGCTGGTGATGTTCCATAATCGGAGCGGTAACATTGAATTGATCCTCCGGTGCATAGGTAGCAATGGTGTCCAAAGATGGAAATGACTGATAGCCAAACTCCGAACAGAAGCGGGGAACTACATCATAATAGGCATCGAAGGAAGCGTTCTCATGCCACACTGTCCAGTAGTGCATGTCGCCTCGGGAATCATCGTGCCAGTTATCGGAATAGTCTCCCCGTCCGCCACAGGGAGAACTGGGCCAGAAAACCCGGGTTGGATCGGCTTCATCTACCGCGGAGCCCACGGCCCCCTCGCACCAGCGGTCATAGTCCACTAAGTAGCGGTCCCGATTAGCCCGAGATGCATCGTACCAGGTCAGAGCCCCGAGACACTCGTTGTTTCCACACCACAGTGCGATACAGGGGTGATCCCTGAGGGTTTTGACCTGATGGAGCACTTCTTTGTGGATGCTATCCAGGAAGTCGGGAGTGGCCGGGTAGGTGGCACAGGAAAACATCATATCCTGCCACACCAGCAATCCCTTTTCATCGCAGAGTTCGTAGAAGTCCGGTAGTTCGTACTGGCCTCCGCCCCAGACTCGAATCATGTTCATGTTGGCAGCAACGGCACTGGAGAGGAGATCGTCGTAGACCTCTCTGGTCTGACGCTGAGGCAGGGCATCAACGGGAATCCAGTTGGCGCCCTTGGCGAAGATATCGATACCGTTGACCCGGAATCTAAAGGATAGACCAATATCGTCTTCTTCGGTGACCAGCTGCAGGTCTCTAAGCCCGATCCTCTTGGTCACTTTGTCCCCGGCAATTTCCACCCCCAGATCATATAGGGGTTGACTGCCATGGCCGTTGGGCCACCAAAGTTGGGGATTATCGACGGTAACCGATAGGGTGACCCGATTGAACCCCGGTTGCAGGGTCACCGGTTTGCTTTCCGTCAGGTCACCGAGGTGCACCACCAGCTGGGTGTCGCCCCCGCGGGGAGACTCCACTTCCGCGGTGACATCGACGACGCACCGGTTAGGGGAGTGGTGCTGCTGGGTGTAAACATATTCAATTCGCCCCAGGGAGGTGGCTCCCAGGTAGATATCTCCGTATATGCCGGCAACCATCAAACAAATACCCCAGTCCCAGCCGGCATGGCAGGGTACCTTCCGAATCAAATTGATGTGGGGAGACTGGACCGGGTAAATGCTGTGGGGAATCTCGTAGGGTAACTCCTTGCTCCTGGCAATGGCGGTGTTTTCCGCCGACCGAAACAGGATCGAGATTTCATTCTCTCCTGGCTGTAGGTAGTCCTTGACTTCGAAGCGGTAGCGTCGGAACATGTTGTCGGTCTTGCCTACTAAATGGCCGTTGATGGAGATCTCGGTAATGGTGTCGAGGCGGTCGCAGTTAAGGAAAACCGATTCCTCGGCCAAAATTTCCCGATCGACGGTGAAGGTGCGGGTGTAGATCCAGTCTTCCCGGCCCACCCACTGAACATCCATTTCGTTATCGGCCCAATAGGGATCGGGAATTTCCCCGGCCTCCAAGAGAGCGCTATGGGTATCTCCTGGCACCTGGGCAGGTACGTCAATCTCACCATTGACCTGCTGCAAGCGCCAAGTGCCCCTTAGGTCAATATGTTGCATATCCTTCCCTCCATAGAAAGTGGACTCGGGCCACAGCGGCACTGACCCTTAGTGTTAACATTTCTCCCGATGAACTGATTCATCCTTCCCTGCTGCGTATGACCCCTTTGGTGTCTGGGCAATCTAGTTGCGAGGTATAGATCTCCAGCCGGGAACAGGCCGGCGGGGAAGTAAACTCAAAGGGGGCTTATTGCTTGAGTACAGTTATAGGTACCTTCCAAAGTAGAGACGAAGCGGAACAGGCGGTAAATCAACTGAGGGATAGGGGATTTACCGAAGACGAGATTTCCATCGTCGCTAGGGACGAGGGTCGGACCGACGGCGGCGGTGAGATGGGAAATAACGCCGATGGTTCCACCGGTGCCACCTGGGGCGGGGTTCTCGGCGGTGCCGCTGGCCTCCTGGCGGGGATCGGCGCGATTACTATCCCGGGAATTGGCCCCATCGTGGCCGCGGGGCCCTTGGCAGCGGCTTTGACCGGTGCCGCCGGTGGTGGGTTGGCCGGTGGTCTCTTGGACATGGGGATTCCCAATGATCGCGGCGAGTACTATGAAGGTGAAGTGAAAAAGGGTCGGGTCCTTGCTGCCGTCGAGACCGACAGTGAAATGGTAGAAGAGGCGGCCCAAGTGTTGCGAGAATTCGGTGCCTCGGACGTAGAAGTGCATTAAAGCAGCGGCGCCCTAGGGGTGCTGGGGATTAGAACAGCGGGTGGAGGAAAATGCCTTCACCCGTTGTTAGTTTACCGGGGGAGAAGGATTTGATAGAATTTTGATTAAGTGGAGTAATGGGAGGGAAGCAGTGATGACCGCCAAACTGAAGGGAATATTATTAGCACTCATCCTAATTCTTCTTTTGGCCTTTGGTGTCTTTGCGACGGGAGGCGATTTTGTGGGGCGATGGGACCTGACGATCTTGACCGAGCGTTGGGGCATCCCACCGGGCAGCGGGATTTGGGAGCAGCTAGATCCCACCGGTCCCCGTTATCAACTAGTGGATGTGCCCCATCCCGGGTGGTTGTATCCCCCAAAGGAGCGGGAGGAGATGATGTTTCCCCAGGTGATTACACCGGGGATGGTTGACCTGCAGGAGGGTCTTATTCTGCCGGTCCAAGGGGAAGTCGAAGGTGGAGAAGGGCAAGCCGCTCCTGGTTTACTATCCCAGCGTCCTGACCTCGGTGAGCTGAGAAATCCCCTTTGGCCGGATCTTGTGGGATTGACCTGGAAATACACCGGTCATGGATCGGAGTACGCCGCCTTTACCAGTCGCGTGGTTTATCGGGACCAGGAAATGGTCCAGGTGGCCATTGATAACAGCGGAACCACAACGGCTGTGGTCTATGAAGTTGAACCCCATCGGGTCACCAAATGGTACTGGCAGGAAGGATTTGATGGCGAGGAAAACCTGCTGGTGACGACACCTTGGGTGACGATGCCCCAGTGGCTGGGCCGGCAACAAGTGGTGCTGTGGGCTCCCTTTCAAGTGGGCGACAGCTGGCAAAGCGGCGATGCTAAGGACGAGATAGTAATCGTTGAGTCTGTCGACGATGAGGTCGAGGTTCCCGCCGGGCGTTTTACCGAGGTAGTTCGACTGCGGATTCAGCGGGAGGGAAGGGAAGATTCACTGGAGTTCTATGCCCCCGGGGTAGGATTGATCAAGCAGGTGCATGGCTCGGAGGATCCCATCGTTTCCGAATTGACGGAGTTTGGCTTTGGTATTGAGGATTAAGGGGGAAGGGAAATGGAGTTCATTTTGACCCGACGGAGTATTCGCAAGTACACCGCTGAACCGGTGGCGCCAGAGGATGTTGAGGATCTGCTGAGGGCGGCAATGAGTGCCCCTTCAGCCCGCAATGAGCAGCCTTGGCATTTTATTGTTATCACGGAGCAGGAGGTCAAAGAGGCTCTCATGGAGATGCATCCCTACGCCAAGATGCTGGTGGAGGCGCCCGTGGCCATTTTGGTGTGCGGAGACAAAACCCTAGAGACCTCTCCCGGCTATTGGATGATCGATTGCTCTGCTGCTACCCAAAATATTCTCTTGGCGGCCCACAGCAAGGGGTTGGGGGCAGTGTGGTTGGGAGTGTATCCCCGCCAGGAGCGGATGGAGCCCTTTGCCAAGTTAATGGGCCTTCCCGAACACGTCATCCCCTTTAGCTTGGTGGCCCTGGGACATCCAGCCGAGGAGAAGCCGCCGGCGGATCGCTTTAATCCCGAGCGGATCCGATACAATCGCTGGTAGATTGAAATGTCACAATACTCTTTCCTGGATTTGGAGACAAATTAGGTGTTGAAATACCCCGGGGGTTTATGTTATACTCTGTATTGCGATGCGGGCGTGGCGGAATTGGCAGACGCGCTAGACTTAGGATCTAGTGAGGTTACCTCGTGGGAGTTCAAGTCTCTTCGCCCGCACCATCTGCGGTAGTAGCTCAGTTGGTAGAGCGCAACCTTGCCAAGGTTGAGGTCGCGAGTTCGAGACTCGTCTACCGCTCCAATCAAAGGGGCCAGGGAGTTTTTCTCCTGGCCCTTATCGCTTTTTGGCGGGTTTGTCAGGGAAGTGCTGCCGACGGCAGGACTTGGAGTTTTTCGCGCCGAAATCACAGAATAAATCCTTGAGCTATAGGAAAAGCTTTGTTTGATTATGGGAATTTTTGGCTATGTATCCTTGAGACAAGCATAGTTGAGAACAAGCATAGTTATAGTTATTAAGGATAGATCAAATGTAGTTGACCCTAGTAGGCTAGAATGTCGTGGAAGGGCGAGAAGGGAGTTTAGGCTTTGGTTAAGGCTAAAGTAGAGAGCAAAGAAAATAGTCGTGTCGTATTGGAAATTGAGGTTCCGGCGGAGGACTTCGCAGCTGCCGTTCAGCAGGCTTACCAGAAGATGGCACCGTCCATTCAAATCCCTGGTTTCCGCCGCGGAAAGGCACCAAGGCAGCTAATTGAGGCAAGATATGGAAGGGAAATCTTTTACGAAGACGCCCTAGAGATTGCCGTCCCCAAGGCTTATCTGGAGGCTATCGAAGAGATGGGAATTGACCCCATTGATCGCCCTGACATCGATATCGTCAGCATGGGAGACGACGAACCTTTGGTGTTCAAGGCTGAGGTTACGGTGATGCCCGAGGTGACCCTAGGACAGTACAAGGGCCTGGAGGTAACCAAGAATATCTATCCCGTTCAGGACCACCAAGTAGAGGCGCAGCTGGAAGCGATGCGGGAGCGCATGGCTGAATTGGTGGCAGTAGAGGACCGGGATGTAGTTGAAATGGGTGACTTTGCTACCATCGATTTCACCGGTTACATAGATGGGGAACCCTTCCCCGGTGGGGCTGCTACCGGTTATCAGCTGGAAATCGGCAGCGGGCAATTCATCCCCGGGTTTGAAGAACAACTGGTTGGGGCAAAGACCGGTAGCGAGGTTGAGATCAACGTCACCTTACCAGAAAATTACGAGCCGTCTTTAGCAGGGAAGGAAGCAGTCTTTAAGGTAAAGATTGATGAGCTCAAGGTCAAGCGATTGCCGGAACTCGATGATGAGTTTGCCAAGGATGTCAGTGAGGAAACCGATACCCTGGAGGCACTGAAGGCCAGTATCAGGAAGAACCTCGAGGCCGAGGCAGAGGAAAGGTCCAACGCCCAAGTGCGCAATGACCTAGTGGATCAGGCTGCGACCAACGCCGAGGTGGAAATCCCCGAGGTACTCATCGAAAGGGAAGCAGAAAACCAGGTGGCGGAATTTCAGCAGATGCTGGCCTATCAAGGGATGACCCTGGATATGTACCTTGAGCATACCGGACAGACACGGGAACAGCTGCGGGAGCAATTCACCCCTCAGGCAACGGTTCGAGTCAGGAATGGTTTGGTACTAGAGGCCATTGCTGAGGCCGAGGGACTGGAAGTGACTGAGGAGGAAATCGACGCCAAAATCGATGAATATGTCAAAGATATGCCCGAGCCGGAAAAGGCCAGGGAGAGATATCAGGGCTTCCGGGAGAATATCAAGAATAATCTCCTGACCACAAAGACCATCGATTTCCTTGTAGAGTCGGCAAAGATTACCGAGGTAGAGGTTGAAGCCGATAGCAGCCAAGGCGCCGAGGAGACAGGGCCCGAGGTCGAGGCAGAGGTTACCGAAGAGGAGTAATGGCCGGTAACCAGCAGCGCAGGCCAAGAACCGCAATGTGTAACGATAGTTTCGATGGGGAACATATAGAGTGCCTGTCAACACGGAGGTTGGTCCCAGCAGTTGAGTGGCAATGGTGTCACTGTAACGCCGTTGACAGAATGCATATACTGAAGGGAAGGAAGGGTAATCTATGAGCACGCTTGTTCCGATGGTTGTCGAACAGACAAATCGTGGGGAAAGGGCCTATGATATCTATTCCCGGCTGCTAAAGGATCGGATTATATTCCTGGGTGGTCCCATTAATGACCACGTTGCCAATTTGGTTATTGCTCAGATGTTACACCTGGAATCGGAAGATCCAGACAAAGATATTAACCTGTATATCAACAGCCCCGGTGGTGTAGTCTATTCTGGCTTGGCCATTTACGACACAATGCAGTACATTAAGCCCGATGTGACTACCATTTGTGTGGGGATGGCTGCCAGTATGGCGGCGCTTCTCCTGACTGCCGGGACCAAGGGAAAACGCTTTGCTTTGCCCTACTCCCGGATTATGATTCATCAACCCTTAGGCGGGGTTCAGGGGCAAGCGACAGAGATAGAAATCGAGGCTCGAGAGATCCTGCGACTAAAGCGGATTGGTAACGAGATCCTGCATAGGCATACTGGGCAACCGCTGGAGAGAATAGAACGTGATGTAGAACGCAACTACTACATGTCGTCGGACGAGGCAGTAGACTATGGGCTGATCGATGGCGTCTTGCGACATCCCCGTGAGCTCGAGTCGAAGTAAGAGGTGATATGATGTTCAATTTTGGCGATGAAAAGGGCCAACTGAAGTGTTCCTTCTGCGGCAAAGCCCAAGACCAGGTAAAAAAGCTCATCGCAGGCCCGGGGGTCTACATCTGCGATGAGTGCATAGAGCTCTGCAATGAAATCATTGAGGAAGAGCTAGGCGAAGAAACTGAAACCGAGTGGGGAGCCGTACCAAAGCCTCATGAGATCAAGGCAACACTGGATGAGTATGTGATTGGCCAAGAGAAGGCAAAGAAAGCCCTCTCCGTTGCTGTGTATAACCATTACAAGAGAGTTAACGCCAACGTCAAGGATGACGATGTTGAACTCCAGAAAAGCAACGTCCTGTTGTTAGGTCCTACGGGTTGTGGTAAGACTCTTTTGGCAGAAACCTTGGCCAAGATTCTCAACGTGCCCTTTGCCATCGCTGACGCAACCTCCTTAACGGAAGCGGGCTATGTGGGAGAGGATGTGGAGAACATTCTCTTGAAACTGATTCAGGCCGCGGACTACGATGTCGAAAAGGCGGAAAGAGGAATCGTCTACATCGATGAAATCGACAAGATTGCCCGCAAGTCGGAAAATCCGTCGATCACCAGAGATGTCTCCGGGGAAGGCGTGCAGCAAGCGCTACTGAAGATCTTGGAGGGCACGGTGGCCAGTGTGCCCCCGCAGGGTGGGCGCAAGCATCCTCATCAGGAGTTCATACAGATAGATACTTCCAACATTCTCTTTATCTGCGGTGGGGCCTTCGATGGCCTGGATAAGATTATTGAACGCCGCACCGGTGAAAAGGTTATCGGTTTTGGTGCCGATATCAAGACCGTTCAGGAGAAAAATATCGGAGATCTCCTGCGGATGATTATGCCGGAGGATCTGCTGAAGTATGGGCTGATACCGGAATTTGTCGGTCGAATGCCAATTATCGTGGCCCTTGATGCCCTCGATGAAGCAGCCTTGGTGAGAATTCTCAAGGAGCCCCGTAATGCTCTAGTGAAGCAGTATACCAAGATGTTTGAACTAGACGGGGTAGAGATCGAATTCACCGATTCCGCGCTGGAAGCCGTGGCCCGCAAGGCTACGGAGCGAAAGACCGGGGCCCGGGGACTGCGAGCGATCCTCGAGGAAGTAATGTTGGATCTGATGTACGATATTCCCGCGGATGAAAGCATCGTCGGCTGTACAATTACCGGTGAGGTAATTGAGGGACGAGGGGCGCCGGAGCTGCGGCGAGTCAGTAAGGACGTTGACAAAGAGGAAAGTGCGTAAGGACGGAGCCCTTGCGCCGACTATAGTCAGGCCTTAGTGAAATATCTGTGCACCGGATTCGCCGGTTGTACATTAGTGTTCTAGGATAGGCGGTAAATCCTACAGGCGTAGGATTGCCGCCTATTTTTGCTTTCTGTTCCGCCGGTTAAAAGCGGTAATGTCCGTCAATACTAAAATCAGTCTGCCACAGTCTCCTTTCGTGGCGGCAAAACCGGCAGGGCAGGTGATTGTCAACAATGACAGGTGTATTGGGGTTAATCAATCTGTTTTTCGCCATCGTGATCGGGCTGTACTTCTGGAATTTGCTGAGGCAGCAGCAAACCAGCAAGACCGCGGTGGACCGGGAGTCCCGGAAGGAGATGGAGAAGCTGCAAAGGCTACGCAACATCGCCCTCAGTGAGCCCTTGTCAGAAAAAACCCGGCCGGCCAGCCTCGATGACATCATTGGGCAAGAGGATGGTCTCAAGGCATTGCGCGCTGCCTTGTGTGGTCCTAACCCCCAGCATGTCCTTATCTACGGTCCCCCCGGTGTCGGTAAAACGGCAGCGGCCCGAGTGGTCTTGGAGGAGGCAAAGAAGAATAAGCTGTCTCCTTTTAGTGAATCGGCCAAGTTTGTCGAGGTGGATGCCACCACCGCTCGCTTTGACGATCGGGGGATTGCCGATCCCCTTTTAGGTTCCGTGCATGATCCCATCTACCAAGGGGCCGGTCCTTTGGGTATTGCTGGGATTCCCCAGCCCAAGCCTGGGGCCGTTACCAAGGCCCACGGTGGTGTGCTGTTTATCGATGAGATTGGGGAACTGCACCCCATCCAGATGAACAAGCTCCTGAAGGTTTTGGAGGACCGCAAGGTGTTTCTCGAAAGCGCCTACTACAGCAGCGAAGACAGCAATATCCCCCAACATATCCATGAGATCTTCCAGAGCGGCTTACCGGCGGATTTTAGACTGGTAGGTGCCACTACCCGGATGCCCCACGAGATTCCTCCTGCCATTCGCTCCCGTTGCTTGGAAGTGTTCTTCCGAGCCTTGACTCCCGAGGAAGTGGCAACGGTAGCGAGAAATGCCGTCAAGAAGATGAACTTTGCCGCCGATGATGAGGCCATCGAGGTAATCAAACAGTATGCCAGTAACGGTCGGGAAGCCGTGAATATCGTCCAAATCTGTGCGGGAATTGCCCAGTCCGAGGGCCGGGAGGCCATTGCCAAGAGGGATGTGGAGTGGGTGGTGAGCAGCGGACAATACACTCCCCGCTCCGATCGCAAGGTGGGGGCCACTCCCCAAGTGGGCGTGGTCAACGCGTTGGCGGTCCACGGGCCCAATATGGGAGTAGTGATTGAAGTTGAGGCCACGGCCACGGCCGCCGAGCGCAACAACGGCAGGATTGTTGTCACTGGAATTATGGAAGAGGAAGAAATGGGAGCGGCGGGAAGAACACTGAGGCGCAAGAGCATGGCCAAGAGCTCCGCGGAGAATGTGTTGACCATCCTGCGCAACGAGTTTGGTCTGCGTCCCCAGGACTACGATATCCACATCAACTTTCCCGGTGGAATTCCCATCGATGGACCGTCGGCAGGGGTAAGTATGGTGACTGCGGTCTACTCAGCTCTGACGGGGATTCCGGTGAAATCCACGGTGGTGATGACCGGAGAAGTCTCCATCCGTGGGAAGGTCAGACCGGTGGGAGGTATTATTCCCAAGCTCAATGCAGCGGTGTTGGCCGGAGCTACCGAGGCTATCATTCCGGAAGGAAATTGGCAGCAATCAATGGAAGATATGCCCATAAGAGTACATCCCGTGGCTCAAGTGAGACAAGTGGTGGAATTAGCCCTGGCTACTGGATTGAACCGGGATCTGACCTTGGCGGATAAAGTGGCCGGTGCTCACGAAGTTCTCAGTGCCTCTCCGGCCTCTAATTAGTAGCCCTACAGCAATGGTGGGGATTAGATTGCTTTTTAGTGCCCGGTTTGCCGGGCCCTTTTTCATAACAAGGAGTAGCCCCGGAGGATTTCGGGTAAATCAAGTAGAGAGGATCCCAGCTATATTTGACAAAGTAGCTGTAATTATTTAGCATAGTTCCAGAGTATTAGTATCGTTGATAGTGCACGGGGGGTGCAGACATGGTTAACCAACCTAGTAACCCGATTGACTCGATGGACGAGAAAAAACTTCCCCTGTTGGCCTTGCGCGGCATGATCGTGTTTCCATATACAGTAACTCCTTTGGATGTCGGTAGAGAACGTTCCGTCCATGCCCTGGAAGAGGCGATGGTACAGGATCGTCTTATTGTGTTAGCTGCCCAGACGGAGGCTCGGATCGCCGACCCGGATCCGGAGGATTTGTTTCGGATTGGAACCTTGGCGGAGATCAAGCAGTTGCTGAAAATGCCTGAAGGTCAGCTCAAGGTATTAGTTGAAGGAATTCGCCGAGTCAAGATCGCAGACTTTGTCCAAGAGGATCCCTATTTCGAAGTAGTCGTGGAGGAGCTGCCAGAGGTGGCTCTACCCGAGACTGCGGAGGAGGATCCGGAGATCGAGGCCCTGATGCGTTCGGTCATCGATCATTTTTCCCAGTATGTGAAATTAAGCAAGAAATTGCCGGCGGAAGTGTTAATTGCCATTGAGGATATCGATGAGCCTGACCGCCTAGCCGATAACATTGCGGCTCAACTGTCCGTGGCCTTGGAGGTCAAGCAAAATCTCCTGTCCATCGTTGATCCCAGGGATCGTCTGGAGGAACTCTTGGTAGTTATTTCCAAGGAATTGGAGATTTTGGAACTGGAAAGGCGCATCCATCTGCGGGTTCGAAAGCAAATGGACAAATCCCAGAAGGAGTACTATCTGCGAGAGCAGATTAAGGCGATTCAGAAGGAATTGGGAGAGCATGATACCAGCTCTGAAGTCGACGAATACCGGGAGAAAATCCGCAAAGCCAAGATGCCCAAGGAGGCCCGGGAGAAAGCGGAATCGGAGTTGGCGCGGCTGCAGAGAATGCCTCCCATGGCTGCCGAGGCTGTGGTGGTGCGCAATTACCTGGACTGGTTGACGGGTTTGCCCTGGAATAAGAAAACCGAGGATCGCTTAGACGTCGAGGAAGCCGCTAGAATCCTCGATGAAGACCACTACGGTCTGGAGAAGGTAAAGGAACGGATCCTAGAGTTTCTGGCGGTGCGCCAGTTAACTAACCGAACTAAGGGGCCGATCCTCTGTCTCGTTGGACCGCCGGGAGTGGGAAAAACTTCCTTGGCGCAGTCCATCGCTCGCAGCATGCAGCGGAAATTTGTCCGGTTCTCCCTGGGAGGAGTGCGGGATGAAGCAGAGATTCGCGGTCACCGGCGGACCTATGTAGGAGCCCTGCCCGGTAAGGTGATTCAGTCCATCCGGAAGGCCGGTTCCAGCAATCCGGTGATTCTTCTCGATGAGATCGACAAGATGACCTCCGATTTCCGGGGAGATCCCAGCTCTGCTCTATTGGAGGTTTTGGATCCGGAACAAAACAGTAATTTTGGAGACCATTATCTGGAAGTCACCTATGACCTCAGTGATGTCTTCTTTATTACTACCGCCAACGTTCTCGCCAATATCCCGGCGCCCTTGCGGGATCGGATGGAGGTAATTTCCATTGCCGGGTATACCGACGAAGAGAAACTTGAGATCGCCAAGAGACATTTGATTCCAAAACAGACGGAGGCCCACGGCCTGAAAGAGGATCAAATCCAGATCTCCGACAACACCATCCTGAAATTAATCAGCGGCTATACTCGAGAGGCTGGAGTGCGTTCCCTAGAGCGGGCCATCGCCAGCGTGTGTCGTAAGGCGGCTCGAGAAGTAGTGCAGGGTCACAGCACACCGATTCGGGTGTCGGTCACTTCCTTGGAGTCGATGTTGGGTCGACCCCGGTACCACCGCAGTAAAGCAGAGACCGATCACAAGGTGGGAGTGGTTACCGGTTTGGCCTTTACCCAGTTCGGTGGAGATATTCTTTCCATAGAAATCACCGTTGTTCCCGGTAAAGGCAAGCTGATTCTCACTGGACAACTGGGGGACGTGATGAAGGAATCAGCCCAGGCAGCCTTCAGCTACATCCGCTCGATAGCAAAGCTTTTGGGAATTCCCGAGGATTTCCATGAGCACAACGATATCCACATCCATGTGCCCGAGGGTGCGGTTCCCAAGGATGGTCCCTCCGCGGGTATTGCCTTGACCACCGCACTGGCCTCAGCCTTGACCAACCGGCCGGTACGGGGAGATCTGGCTATGACCGGGGAAGTTACTTTGCGGGGACGGGTGCTGCCCATCGGCGGGGTGAAGGAGAAGATCCTGGCGGCTTACAGAGCCGATATCCGCAAGGTACTCCTTCCTAAGGAGAACGCTAAGGATCTAGAGGATGTGCCCAAGAACATCCAGCGACGGTTGAAGATTGAGCTGGTGGACACCATGGATGAGGTGCTGAGACACGCCCTGCTGCCACTGCCCAAAGTTGAGGCAGAGGAAAGGGAACCAAACTTAAGCTTCATTCCCAAGAATGAAGGCAATGGTTGGGTGGAGAGGCCCCATGAACCTCAATAAGGCTCGCTTTGAAATCAGTGCTGCCTCGGCCAGGGATTTTCCCAATGTTCCCTGGCCCGAGGTAGCCTTTGTCGGTCGCTCAAATGTGGGAAAATCCTCTTTCTTGAACACCATCACCGGACAGAAGAAGCTGGCCAAGATCAGCTCAACCCCAGGACGGACCAGAACCATTAACTTCTTTAATGTTGAGGACAAGGCTCATCTGGTGGATCTGCCGGGATACGGCTACGCCAAGGTTCCCAAGGCAATGAAGGAGCAGTGGGCACGGTTAATTGAGTCCTATTTACAGACCAGGGAACAGCTAAAGGCTGCGATCCTCTTAGTGGACATTCGGCATCCGCCGACTAAAGACGATGTCCTGATGGCCAATTGGTTTCAACACAGCCGAGCCCAGCCCATCGTCGTGGCCACCAAGGCAGATAAGCTGTCTCGGGGGCAGATTCCTCGGCACTTAGCTCAAGTGAAGAAGACTCTCCAGCTTGATTGTCCCTATATCGTTTTTTCTGCTCGTGACGGGCAGGGTAAGGCGGAGGCTGTTCGGATGATCACAGAAATGTTGCAAGGCTCTGGGGCAGCTCAATAATGGGCTGCCCTATTTTGTGCCTGGAGATTGGGAAGGAAATGGGCTCCCTATTGTGAATAGTGTCATGGGATATTTAGGCACAGGTCCTTTGGGAGGGCTAGCAGATGACATATGTATTGGCGCTGGATCAAGGTACCACCGGTAGCACTGCAATTCTCTTTGACCTCGAGGGGAGGCCGGTGGCCAAGGGGTATCAGGAGTTTCCCCAGTATTTCCCCCACGATGGATGGATTGAACATGATGCCAATGAAATCTGGGAGTCGGTGCTTCGGGCGACTTCCGAGGCTTTAGCCCAGGTAGATATCGATACCAGGGATATCGCCGCCATCGGGATTACCAACCAACGGGAAACCCTGGTGGCTTGGGATCGCAGTACCGGTCAACCTCTCTGCCGGGCCATTGTCTGGCAATGCCGCCGTACCGCGGACTATTGCCAGGAGCTGCGGCAGCTGGGACTGGAGACCGTTATTCGGGACAAGACCGGACTGATTATCGACCCCTATTTTTCCGGGACTAAGATGAGATGGATGTTGCAGGAGGTACCGGCTGTGGCCGAGGCTGCAGCCAAGGGGCACCTGTGTTTCGGCACCATTGACAGTTGGCTGATCTCCAGATTGACGGGAGGGGCGGTGCACGCCACCGACGTGTCCAATGCCTCCCGAACCATGGTGTATAACATCCATGAACAAAGATGGGATCCGGAGCTGTTAAAGCTCTTTGGTATTGCAGAGGACAGTCTACCGAGGGTGTTGCCCTCTGCTGGAGAGTTTGGGAAAACCTCGGGTAACTGGCTGTTTCCTGCGGGCATTCCCATTGCCGGAGTAGCCGGTGACCAGCAGGCGGCCCTCTTTGGACAGGGCTGTTTTGAGGTAGGTGCCACTAAGAGCACCTACGGTACGGGAGCCTTTCTCCTAATGAATACCGGAGAGATGGCAGCAACTAACACCCAGGGACTGTTGACCACCATTGCTTGGGCTTTGGGCGATGAGCCCCTGCAGTATGCGGTGGAAGGAAGTATTTTTGTAGCCGGTGCTGCCGTTCAGTGGCTGCGGGATAGCCTGGGACTGATTACCAGTGCCGCCGAGACGGAAGCTTTGGCTGCCGCGGTGTCGGATACGGGAGGCACCTACCTGGTACCGGCCTTTACCGGATTGGGAGCCCCCTATTGGGACCCCTATGCTCGGGGGATTTTCGCTGGAATCACCCGGGGTACTACCAAGAACCATCTAGTTAGGGCCACCTTGGAGTCCATTGCCTTTCAGACCAAGGACGTGGTGGAGTTGATGTGTTCCGAGACCGGGATAGCGGTGGACAAAATGAGAATCGATGGTGGTGCCTCGGCTAACAACTTCCTTGCGCAATTTCTCGCAGATATCCTCAATGTTACCGTGGAAAGGCCTGCGGTGACGGAGACCACCGCCCTGGGAGCGGCTTACTTAGCTGGGATTGGTTGCGGGTTGTGGACCAAGGCCGACCTTGTGGCCAAGCAGCAGATTGAGCAGCGTTTCACGCCAAAGATGGTGGAGGCAGAGCGCACAGCCCATTATCAGGGTTGGAAACAAGCCGTGGCTCTAGCTCTGGGTTGGGCCAAGTAAAGGGCAAATTCCAGAAGAACTGGGGAAAAGAGCATCCTTCGGGATGCTCTTTCATATATATTTGGTATCGGGTATTGAGCGGGCAAGGATGAGGACAGGGCGGCAAAGGGGAGGGATTTTCGATGCGCCGGAGCAAAAGACTCTTAGGTCTGCCGGTAATGGACGTGTCCATCGGTCAGGTGGTGGGCAGAGTTCGCCAGATAATCTTGGCACCCACGGAGCAGCGAGTGGCGGGCTTTGTCATTGGCGGTCGTTTTGGTAAGGATAAAGACGTGGTCCAATTTGCCGATGTCTTGAGTATGGGGGACGATGCCATTACCGTGGAAGGGTCTGCCGGGATTGTCAAGTTACAGGAGCTGCCCGAGTTAAAGAAACTCTTGGCTCTTTCCACCCAGTTATACGGTACCAGCATTATGACAACTATGGGTCAGCATTTGGGAATCGTGGAAGAGGTGTTGATCGCCAATGATGGCAGGATCACCCACTTAGTAACCTCTGGGGGTATCCTGCAGAATTTCGTCAAGGGAATAAAGGTGATCCCCTCGGAATATATCAAAGCTGTTGGGAAGGATGCTGTCATCGTGGCCGCGGATACGGTGGTATCCCACCTGGCGGAGATGGAGGCAGAACCCGATGCCGGTCAATCCACGGAGCTAGCACCACCGCCCGCCGAGTCCCAGCCAACGGAAGGCATTGGTTGGTGGCAGCGAATATTTGCCAGGGCTAGGCAAGACCGGGAGGCCCCCAGTGACCCGGAAGAGGATGAAAGCAGTCTGGCCCCCGTCGCTGATGGTACCGGCGAGCTCATCCCACCGGAGGATGACGATGCCCAGCAGCTGGAGAAAATGTGGTCAGGAACCCTAGCTCGGGCCAAAGAGGTTAATGACCGACTCAACACCAAGGTGATCTACCTGCCCAGGGACGCTTCAGAGGATCCGGAACAGGAATCTAGTGTCAGCCCCAAGCTTTCACTGTCCCATATCTGGGAACAGTGGCAGCAGCGCCTAGCCCAGTTAAAGGACGAGGTAGACACCAAGGGAACTCACTTCTTGCTGGGGAAGGCGGTGGCCACCAAGGTGGTTGACCGGGACGGCCAAGTGATTATCGAGGCTGGAGAGGTGATCACCTCCGACACCATTGCCGCCGGTAAAGAAGGCAACTGCCTGTATCAGTTGGCCCTGTCGGCAGCCATTAGAGACGTAGACGAGCGAGTCAGGGTCCTGCGGGAACGCTACCTGTCGCGGTAAGCTGGCAAGCTCTCAGACCCCGGCTTTCTGGCCGGTGTTTGGGAGCTTTGTCGATTGGGCAAAGGTAACAAAGGGACAAGCATTACTGGACAAGCTTTCCCTTTGGTAGGGCCATTGCTACCTACCGGAGGGATGTCGCAATAGGAGGCGTAACATGGGAAAACTAATCTTTGGAACAGCCGGCATACCCCTTTCCACTAAGCGGCGAAACAGCATCGAAGGTATTAAGCGCTTGGTGGAACTGGGGCTCGGTGCCATGGAGGTAGAATTTGTTCGGCGGGTATCGATGCAGGAAGAGACGGCTCGCAAAGTGGGAGCCTTTGCCAAGGAGCAGGGGATCGTCCTCACTGTCCATGCTCCCTATTATATTAACTTCAACTCCAAAGAGCCTGAGAAGGTAGCAGCCAGTCGCGAACGCCTAATCTTGGCTGCCACCCGAGGCCATCAGTTAGGGGCACGGGGGATAGTCTTTCATCCTGGATTTCGCCATGACGCCCCCGATAGGGTGGTCTATGACAACGTAAAGGAAAACCTGATCCGGGTGCGGGAGGAGTTGGATGCCGCGGGAATTGATACCATCCTGCGGATGGAAACTACCGGTGGTGTATCTCAATTCGGTACCTTTGAAGAAACCTTGGAGGTATGCAGCGAAATTCCCGGAGTCGAGCCTTGTATCGATTTTTCCCACCTGCATGCTCGGACCGGCGCCCTCAATTCGGCGGAGGAATTTGTGGCGATGCTAGATCGCATTCAGCAGGTTGGGGGACGGGAAGCCCTAGATAACATGCATATTCACCTTTCCGGGATTGAATATGGTGACAAGGGAGAAAGAAAACACCTTATCCTGGAGGAGTCGGACATGGAGTATAAGGCGCTCCTTCAAGCCCTGTGGGACTTTGATGTCGGTGGAGTGTTGATCTGTGAAAGCCCCAACATCGAGGGTGATGCTCTGCTTTTGGCCCAGACCTGGGAGGCTATCGCGCAGAATCAGGGTTAGACGGACCCGGCAGAAGGAAAGAATAGGATGCAAAGCTAATTATAAGGGATAGTACGGCGGTAGCCGGCAAGAAGGGGCAAAGCTGGACCTTGGTCCCGCAAATTGTCCCCGGTAGGGTGTACGGGCATTTTAGTCGAATGGAGGAATACAGTTGACATTTTTTTCATATTACCAACCCTATTCTTCACGCAGAAGCCCTGTGATGGGCAAGAATGGGGCAGTCGCCACCAGCCATCCCTTAGCGGCACAGGTGGGTCTTCAGATCCTGGCAGAGGGAGGCAATGCCATTGATGCCGCGGTGGCCACGGCGGCAGCCCTCACGGTCCTGGAGCCTACTTCCAACGGCCTCGGAAGCGATGCCTTTGCGATTGTGTGGGATGGTAAGAAGCTGCATGGATTGAACGCCTCGGGCCGCAGTCCCAAGGCATTGACCTACGAGGAGATGCTCAAGCATTCCGAGGAAGTAGACGGGAAACGGTCCATTCCGAAGTTTGGCTGGTTGCCGGTCACTACTCCAGGGGCAGTATCCGGGTGGGTGGAGTTGGTGGACAAGTTTGGCTCGATGCCCTTGTCCAAGCTGGTGGAGCCCGCGGCTAAATACGCCGAGGAGGGGCATCCCGTTCCTCCGGTAATCGCCCATTATTGGACCTTTTCCGAGAAGCGCTTCAAGGACAATGAAGAGTTCAAGGCTGTCTTCTTGCCCAATTCCCGGGCTGTAGGGCCGGGGGAAGTATTCAAGTGCCCGGAACAAGCTAGAACCCTACGGTTGATTGGTGAGTCCAACGGTGAAGCCTTCTATCGTGGTGAGCTGGCAGAGGCCATTGCCAACCATGCCGCCAATACCGGTGGATACTTGACCCGAGAGGATTTGGCCGAGCACAAGGCTGAGTGGGTAGAGCTTATTTCCACCAACTATCGTGGCTTTGATATCTGGGAAATCCCGCCCAATGGTCAGGGAATCGTCGCGTTGATGGCGCTGAATATCCTGGAGGGGTATGATCTATCCCGTATGCCCTTAACCTCGGCACAAAGATTGCATTTGGTCATTGAGGCGTTGAAACTGGCCTTTGCCGACGCCCATCGGTATGTGGCAGACCCCTCGGTGGAAAGGGTTCCGACCCAGGAGCTGCTGAGCAAAGAGTATGCCAAGTCTCGACGGGCTCTGATAGATCCCAACAGGGCGCTGAAGGGCGTAGAACCTGGAGATCCCTTGGGCGATACCGTTTATCTGTGCACAGCAGACAAGGAAGGGCGCATGGTGTCCTTCATTCAGTCCAACTATATGGGCTTTGGTTCCGGCATAGTCGTTCCCGGAACGGGAATCACCCTGCAGAATCGGGGATGCGGTTTCACTCTAGAAGAGGGTCATCCCAACGTATATGCGCCAAACAAACGTTCTTATCACACCATTATTCCCAGCTTCATCAGCAAGGACGGGGTACCCTTGGCAGCCTTTGGCGTCATGGGTGGGGACATGCAGCCCCAGGGACATGTGCAGGTGGCCAGCGGAATCATTGACTACGGTCTCAATCCCCAAGCGGCCCTCGATGCTCCCCGGGTGCGAGTGTTGGATAGTGGCGGCATAGACATTGAAAGCACCGTTAATCCCGAGGTTGTCCGGGAGCTGGCTAAGATGGGTCACGACATTAAGATGGTGGCTGAAATGGCAGGCTTCGGAGGCGGCCAGATGATCTGGCGAGATCCTGAGACGGGGGTATACGTCGCGGGAACGGAACCTCGCAAGGATGGGCAAGCGCTTGCCCTGTAGGGCAAGGTGCTTTGTAGAGCAGGGTCATCGGACTAGCAGCGCCGAGGATTCGTTGCTGGATACAAGTGGTTGAGTGCAGAGGCAGGCTGGACCCTAGGGTTTGGCTTGCCTTTTCTCTTGACATACTAGAGGCTAGAGAAGCGGACGGAAGGTGGATTTATGGCAACCAAGGGTAAAACTAAACCGGTCAAAATCGGTGGACAGTACCAGGTGGAGATCACGGGACTGGGTCATTCTGGGGAGGGCGTGGCCCGAATCGATAACTTTACTGTATTTGTTGACGGTGGTCTTCCCGGTGATAGTGCAGTGGTGACGGTAACCGATGTGAGAAAAAACTATGGACGGGCAAAGCTGGTCGACGTCGAAAGCCCCTCTGCGGGACGCATCACACCGGCCTGTCCGGTACATGACACTTGTGGCGGCTGCCAGTTTCAGGCCTTTAATTACCAACACCAACTGGAGTGGAAACGGCAGCGGGTAATCGATGAGTTGACCCGTATCGGTGGATTGCCCCAGGTAGCGGTGGAGCCGGTCCTAGGAATGGAGAATCCCTACGGATATCGAAACAAAAGTCAATATCCCGTCACTAAAGATTTCCTGGGAAATATTATTCTAGGATTTTATCAACGGGGAACACATAAAGTGGTAAGATCCCCCATCGGGTGTCTGAACGACCACCCGCTGAACGTCAAGGCGATCCGGGCCGTGGAGACTCTGCTCAATGACCTGCAGGCCTCGGTCTATGACGAGGGGACGGGTAAGGGATTGTTTCGCCATGTGGTGGCCAGAACCAGTGCTGCAACCCAGGAGGTAATGGTGGTGCTGGTAACCAATGGTGAAGAGATTCCCCGACTGGAAGAGATCATTACGGGACTACAGGCCACGGTGCCGGAAATGGTCAGTCTCAACCAGAATATCAATACCGAGAATACCAACGTGATCTTCGGACCCAAGACAAAGCTGCTGTGGGGAAAGCCCACCATCGAGGATTGGATTGGAGGTTTGCGGTTTCAGATCTCGCCCCGGTCCTTCTTTCAGGTTAATCCCACTCAAACCCAGGTTCTTTATCGGGTTGCCAAGGAATTTGCCGGACTGACGGGGAAAGAACGGGTCGTCGATGGGTACTGCGGCATCGGTACAATTGCTTTGTATGTGGCAGATAAGGCAAGCCAAGTGATTGGAATTGAAAACGTCCCCGAAGCCATCGCGGATGCGAAGGAGAACGCCGTCGCTAATGGTATCGACAACGTGGAATTCTTTGCCGATCAGGTTGAAGACCGTCTGCCTCAGCTGATTGCGGCGGGAAAGGAACCCGATGTGGTCATCTTAGATCCTCCCCGCAGGGGAGTAGATACCCGTGCCCTGGACGCCCTGGTGGCCGCTAAAGTCCCGCGGATTGTCTATGTGTCCTGCAACCCCAGTTCCTTAGCTAGGGACCTCGGCTACTTGCATTCCCATGGTTACCAAGTACTTCAGGTTCAGCCGGTGGATATGTTTCCCCATACAGCACATGTGGAGTGCGTCACATTGATGTCGCGGCTGTAAGCCTTTATTTAAGCGGATTTCCGAATTTGCATCAAAGTTGTCTACTCGACCTGAAGGGCTAAAATGCGTACACGGAAACATATCGACGATT
>JAAYGB010000021.1 GCA_012727955.1 Bacillota bacterium | reverse complement strand
TCATCACCGTGGACGACATCATCGACGTCATTGAAGAAGAAGCGACGGAGGACTTCCAACTGGGAGCTGCGGTAACTCCCCTGGAGGATGACTACGGCAACCTGGGAGTCTGGGAATTGTATAAGAAGCGAGCCGGCTGGCTGGTGATTCTAGTTTTCATCAATCTCCTCTCCTCCAGTGTGATGGCAGTGTTCGAGGAGCTCCTGGCTGCTACCATAGCCCTTACCTTCTTCGTCCCGCTGCTGATCGCTACCGGTGGTAACGCCGGTCAGCAATCCTCCACCCTGATGGTCCGTTCCCTGGCAACGGGAGACACCCAGCTTAGTCAGTGGTTCAAGGTGCTTCTCAAGGAGCTAGGGGTTGGTCTTTCCCTAGGTGTTACCCTGGGATTGGCCAGTTGGGTGCTGGGAGTGGTGCAAGGTGGCTTGAGAATCGGGCTGGTTGTCTCTCTGTCGATGACGGTTATCGTTGTCATCGCCAACCTTGTCGGTGTGACAATGCCCTTTGTCCTGACCAAGCTTAAGAAGGACCCAGCGGTGGCCAGCGGTCCGCTGCTCACCACCATCGTCGACGTTGCAGGGCTCTTGATATACCTGTCCATTGCCAAGATGCTTCTCTAAAACAAACAGCTCTGAGAATCCGGTGTCACCAGTCCTCAGAGCTGTTTTGTTGTCAGATATTTCCCGCCCCGTTAGTTGTCCGCTCCGTTACCGGCAACGGCGATCTCCGCTAGAGATGGGCTGTCTACGGCACCATCGTCTTCACCCAAGGGAATGATTCTCCTCTTGGTATAGCTGGTGTGCAACAGCTCATGGGCCTTGGGGCCGTTGGGCTTACCCAGAAACTCCTCATACAGGGTCTTGACTGCGGGATTTTCATGGGACTTCCGCAGGGTCATCGCCCGATCACCGGCGTAGATAGCATCGATCCGCTTCTGTCTCACTTCGTTATCTACAGGCAGGGGCTGACCGCCACCGCCAATGCAGCCGCCGGGACAGGCCATAACCTCGATGAAGTGGTATTCCGCCTCACCGGACTTGATGGCCTCCAGGAGCTTCCGGGCATTGGCCAAGGTATGGGCCACGGCAACCTTCAGCTTGGTGCCTCCCAGATCTACCTCCGCCTCCTTGATTCCCTGCAATCCCCGCACTTCAGTAAAATCGAGACTGGGCAGTTCCTCCTTGGTCACAGTCTCATAGGCAGTGCGCAGGGCGGCTTCCATTACCCCACCGGTGGCTCCGAAGATCAAGCCGGCTCCGGTACTGATCCCCAAGGGCTCATCGTACTCTTCCTCTTCGATCCGCGCCCAATCGATACCGGCAAGCCGCAGCATCCTAGCTAGCTCCCGAGTGGTAATGACATAATCCACATCCTGATAGCCGCTGGAATTCATCTCCGGTCGCTGAGCCTCGTACTTCTTTGCGGTGCATGGCATCAAGGAGACCGATACGATCTTCTCTGGGTCAATGTTGGCAGTCTGCGCGTAATAGGTCTTCACCAAGGTGCCAAACATCTGCTGGGGAGACTTACAGGTGGAGAGATGCTCCAGCATGTCAGGATAGTGATGCTCAATAAACTTAATCCATCCCGGACTACAGGAGGTGATGAGCGGCAGCTTACCTCCCGATTGCAAACGCTCCAGCAGCTCATTGGCCTCTTCAATGATGGTCAAGTCCGCGGTGAAGTCGGTGTCAAAGACCCGATCAAAGCCCAGACGACGAAGAGCAGCCACCATCTTGCCCGTGGCGATGGAGCCCGGCGGCTCACCAAACTCCTCAGCCAGTGCTACTCGCACCGCCGGAGCGGTCTGGATGACCACATGCTTCTCTGGATCTGCCAACGCGTCAAATACCTTCTCGGTATCATCCTTTTCCGTCAAGGCTCCCACGGGACAAACTAGGACACACTGGCCACAGTTGGTACAAGCCGTGGTACCAATCTCTGCCTGCCAAGCGGGGGCCACTACGGTATCGAAACCTCGACCGGCGGCACCGAGAATATCTACCCCTTGAATCTGACTACAGACGGCAATACACCGCCGACACAGGACACACTTGTTGGGATCCCGGACGATGGAGGGCGAGGACTGATCCTTGTCCACATCGGTCATCCGCCCGGTATAGCGGACCTCAGTGATCCCAAGGTCCCGAGACAGGGTCTGCAGTTCGCAATTTTGGTTGCGCAGGCAAACCAAACAATCCTGGGGATGATTGGACAGGATCAGTTCCACCGTTGTCTTGCGGGCCCTTCTCACCCGGGGGGAATTAGTGGAAACTACCATCCCCTCCGCTACCGGATACACACAGGCGGCTTGCAGCTTGCGATTGCCTTCAATCTCTACCAAGCAAACCCGGCAAGCTCCGATCTCGTTGATGTCCTTGAGATAACACAGGGTAGGAATATGGATCCCCGCTTGCTTGGCTGCCTCTAACACCGTGGTGCCTTCCGGCACAGTAACTTTCTGATTATCTATAGTTAAGGTTACCAACAACCTGCACCCCTTTCCTTGGTCGAATTAGCGACGGCTAATGGCTTCAAAGGGACACCGCTGGATACATTCGCCGCACTTGATACACAGGTCCTGATCGATGACAAAGGGCTCTCTCCGAACCCCGGAGATGGCATCCACGGGACAATGCTTGGCACACAGCTCACAACCGCGACAGGCATCGGCATCGATGACATAGCGCAGCAGCTCTTGACACTGTCCTGCTGGGCAACGCTTCTCGAAGATGTGGGCCTCGTACTCATCTCTAAAGTAGCGCAGGGTACTTAAAACGGGATTAGGTGCCGATTGTCCCAGTCCGCAAAGGGAAGCCTCTTGAATGGTGCTGGCCAGGTCCTCGAGCTCGTCCAAGTCCTCGGGCCGACCCTCACCCTTGGTGATCCGCTCTAAGAGTTCTAGCATCCTGGTGGTACCAATTCGGCAGGGGCTGCACTTACCGCAGGACTCATCCCTGGTGAAGTCCAGGAAGTAGCGGGCAATGTCCACCATACAGGTGTCCTCATCCATGATAATCAATCCACCGCTGCCCACCATGGAGCCCAACTCCTGCAGGGTTTCGTAGGTAATCGGTGTGTCGAGGTGATCAGCCGTCAAGCAACCACCGGAGGGGCCACCGGTCTGAGCAGCTTTGAACTTCTTGCCCTTGGGGATCCCGCCACCGATGTCAAAGACGATCTCCCGGAGGCTGGTGCCCATCTCTACCTCGACGAGACCGGTGTTATTGATATCGCCGGCCATGGCAAAAACCTTAGTACCCTTGCTCTTGTCGGTGCCCATCTGGGCAAACCACTCGGGACCATTGAGGATGATGGGGCAGATATTGGCAAAGGTTTCGACGTTGTTGTTCAGGGTTGGCTTGCCCCAGAGACCGCTGGTGGCAGGGAAGGGCGGACGAGGTCTTGGCTCGCCCCGATTACCTTCGATAGAAGTTATAAGTGCAGTTTCCTCCCCGCAAACGAAGGCTCCAGCGCCAACCCGAATTTCCAGGCGAAAACTAAAATCCGTTCCCAAGATGTTGTCGCCTAGGAAACCATACTCCTCGGCCTGCTTAATGGCATGATCCAGTCGCTCCACCGCGATGGGATATTCCGCTCTCACGTAAACGTATCCCTGTCTTGCCCCCATTACATATCCGGCAATGGCCATCGCCTCAATGATGGAATGGGGATCTCCCTCGAGGATACTGCGGTCCATGAAGGCTCCAGGGTCACCTTCGTCGGCGTTACAGGTGATGTACTTGACGGCGCCTTCAGCCTTATAGGTAAACTCCCACTTCAAGCCCGTGGGGAATCCTGCTCCCCCACGACCCCGCAGTCCCGACCGCTTGAGAACATCGATGACCTCTTCGGGGGTCATCTCCGTTAGGACCTTACCTAGAGCTTGATAACCATCTCTGGCGATATACTCTTCGATGACCATAGGATCGATAACACCGGTGTTTCGCAGGGCCACCCGAGTTTGCCGGTTAAAGAAATCGATGTCCTGAATCTTTTCCTCAAAATCGCCGGTATCTGCCCGTTGATAAAAGAGTCGCTGCACCGGCCGTCCCTTGCCCAGGTGCTCGCTGACAATTTCCGTTACATCCTGGGGACTTACCTTCTGATAAAACACTCCCTCGGGATACACTACCACCACGGGACCCAAGTCGCAGGAGCCGATACATCCGGTTTCCACAACTCTAACTTCATCCTGTAAATCATTAGCTTCCAGTTCGGTAACAAGTGCCTGCTGCACTGCCTTACAGCCAGAGGACACACACCCCGCGCCGGCACAGACTAACACATGGGACCGATATGTTGCCACAATTTACTCCCCCTTCCCCAACTTGTCGCTCCAAGAGCTGCGAAGCACTGCCAAACTGACCTAATCTTCTCGATACTTAGCAAGGATTTCCGGAATCTCTTCCGGAGTCAACCGCCCGTAAACATCGTCACCGATGGTAATTACCGGAGCCAAACCGCAGGCACCGATACACCGGGTGACCTCCAGGGTGAACAACCCATCGGCACTGGTTTCCGATACCTTTACGCCCAACTGTTTTTCCAGCTCTTCTAGCACCTGGGCCGAACCCTTCACATAGCAGGCCGTTCCCATGCACACACCAATCTTGTACTTGCCCTGAGGTGTTGAAGTAAAGAAAGAATAAAAGCTGACAACCCCATCCACCTTGCTAATGGGGATACCGAGACCCTCGGCTACAAAGGCTTGCACTTCCTGGGGCAGGTATCCAAACAATTCCTGAGCTTGGTGCAGCACCGGAATCAGAGCTCCAGGCACATCCTTGTAGTCAGCAATGATTTTCTGCAACTTGGTATATCGCTCATCTTGCCCACTACAGTTTCCGCACCGGCACTGCTTGGCCATCGCCGCAGCTTCTCCCATCTCCTTTGCCTCCCATCTTAATCTGCAAATATATCCCTTTGTCACAACGTTTCCGGTAAAAAATACAAAATCCCGAAATTATTGCCTCGGGATCTTGCTATAGGTAGTACAGAAGTAACCCGTAGAAAAGAGGGATAGTCCTTGTGAACGCAATCACAAAGCACTTATCAACGCTATTCTACCAGTCTCGGCAACTCTTGTCAACATTTTGAATCGGTCCCGTTTTCTCACAACTTCGTGACAATTTTCTCGATTATGGCCGACTTGCCTCCGAGACTAGAATAAGAAAAAGGACTGCCCAATCTTGGCAATCCCCCATCAGCAGCGGTTTTTGGTAGGTACGCCATCGGCTTGAGGCGATGGACTTAGAATCGATTTGTGAAAAAGCCCACGGATTCCGGCGACACCACAGTAATCTTGCTCAATTGTCACAATCTTTTCATAATAATATTACAAACGTCGCAGGTAACGCCGCAACCAAAGGGAAAGGCCTGACAGCAAAGCCATCCCAGTCACACCAATCAATAGGTGCCGCAGCGACAGATCTGCCAGGGATCGGCCAAAATAAACCAGAAGCACCACCGAAGGAGACACTCCCAGTAACGTGGCCAAGGCATAGCTCCAAAAGGACATGTTAGTCAATCCCGCACCGTAATTAACCACGTCATAGGGCAAAAGGGGCACCAAGCGCAGCAGTAAAATGACGAGAAACCCCTTCTCACCGGTGATGCGGTCAACGGCAGAAATCCGGTGCTTCAGCCGGCTTCTCACCCAATCCCGACCCAAGTGTCGAGCCAGCAAGAAGGCTGTGCAGCTTCCCAGGGTAGCACCGAGAATACCGTAGATGGACCCCCAAAGGGTACCAAAGACCAACCCGGCAGTAATCGCAAAGATTCCCGAAGGAAACAGGATAATGGGCCTGACACCATAGGCCAACAGGAACACCACGGGGGCCCAGCCCTCCATAGTCAGGAGCAGGGATCTAAAATAGACGGGAAGGTCCCGTTGCAGCACCTGTGTAACCTTGCCAAGAGTCCAGATCTGCGGGGATGCCATCTTTCCACCACCTTCGCCGGATTATTCCCCAGCCCATCCCTCGCCTTGCCGTTGACGGTTTTGAGCCAGACGCCAGTTCACAATCAACGCCAGAAGGATAATCACGGCGTTGGCCACTTGGGTGGTCTTAAAGGGGGCAAAGAGAATTTGACTGTCTCGCCACACCTCAACCACCGACCGCATCACTGCATAGGCGATGACATAGCCCAGCGCATTCTCTCCTCGATATTCCAGTTTACCCCTTCGGCGCCATAGCCAAGCAAAAATCAGTAAATTTCCCACTACCGCGTACAATTGCGTCGGATGGCGAGGCAAGCTGTCCACCGCGGCACAGGGAAAGGCCCAGGGCACTCTGCTGACATACCCATAGCAGCACCCGTTGAGCAGACAGCCGAACCGCGCAATCCCGGTGCCAAGGGCCAAAAGGGGAGCTACCAAGTCCGCCATGTGCCAAGGGTTCACGCCATAGCGGCGAACCACAAGGAGGCCCGCGACAACTCCTCCGATGACTCCGCCATGGAAGGACAGGCCGCTCAATCCTCCCCCACTGACGGAGATCAACTGCTCTGGATATTGGGAGTAATACTCCCATTCCAACAACACAAACAGAAGCCGAGCTCCGATGATAGCGCCCAGGCAAGCCCAAAGGACCAGATCAACGACACAGTCATCGCTGATTCTGGCCTGCCGGGCTAGCCGCCGCAGGATCAAAGCTCCCACCCCAAAGGCGATGGCCAACATCAAACCATATGAGTGCACGGGCAAACCAAAGACCCGAAACAAGACTGGATACATCAACACCCCCGCCTTCTGTCCCCCGGGGCTAGGCCGTTGCCTCGGAATCCGCTAGACTATAAACCTTGACGCACCAATCCCACACTTCATTCCAGGTACTGACCCGGGGAACGGGAACATCGAGTCCCTGGTTGTGGGGCACAGTCATCATCGCTACCTCAATGTCTCGCTGCAGCAATGCTTGACAATTTTCCCACAGGTCATCGACAAAGAAGCGAACTCCAAGCTCTGCGCACAGTTCATCCTTTTCCTCGGTCATCCACAGCTGAGAGTAGGGCACACGATGCTCCTGCAACCACTCCGTCGTTACCTGCCGATACTGACAATGTCTGGCGGTTACTAGGTGAATCTCAAATCCCAGGTTCAAGAGCCGACCCAGAACCTCCTGCACCCCCTCCCGGGGACTGACTTGTCGGAAAACCATCTCTGCCCGTTCTTCCATGAACTGATCCACCTGCAGCTCCGTTAAGCCGTAGGCTTCAGTAAAAAAGAAGCTGTGGCGTAACAGATTGACCCCGCCAAAATAGCGATCTATTTCCCGATGCCAGATACTTCTGCCATCGGGTAAAGTCTCATCGGTGATCACACCGTCGATATCAAAGCCGACTACGTATTTTTCCACCAAGCTTCACCTCCAACCAAAAGTCATCTATTGGCTGCATACTAGCTATTATACCGAAACTTTGGCTTGCACACTAATTCCCGATACCGTATAATATTTAGAGTTACTTCTTCTAACTACTATTCGTGGAAAGGTGATTTGTCAAATGCCAACCTACGAGTACAAGTGCGAGAAATGTGGTAAGTTTGAGGTAGAACAACGGATTACTGCCGAGCCTTTGCAGACTTGTCCCACCTGTAACTCCTCCGTCCAACGGTTGATCAGCAACAATGTGGGAATTATCTTCAAAGGTTCCGGCTTCTATGTAACGGACAATCGGCCCAGTAACGGAAAGGAAGCCACCGCTAACAGCGAAAGTGCCTCCGGTGAAGCTTCCTAAGACGGAAAAGGAAGGGCAGCAGGCTGCCACAGGCCAAGGCCAAGACCTATCTGCTGGGAAAGACCCAAGAAAGGGGATCGGCTATGATTACCAAAGAGCTAATCCAAAGGATCAACGAACTGGCTAAGAAAAAGCGAACCGAAGGTTTGACGCCAGAGGAAGCCGCTGAGCAGCAAAGGCTTCGCCAGCAATACCTGGCGGGAATTCGCGCTCAACTGAAGGTGCAATTGGACAGCATTGAGTTCGTGGATCCCGATGATCCCCGTCTCAAGACCCAGAAGCATCACCACATCGTCCCTGCCGATTACCACCGGGAGCACAGTCACAGCTGTACCTGCGGCGGCAACTGCGGTGGGCATGACCATTCCGGTGACGATGAGGGCCACGGATGCGGCTGTCAAGGCCACTCAGGAGGCAGCTGCGGCTGCCACTAAGGGAAACTTTTCTGTGACAAGCCGGGCACCAATAGGAGGGACGTTTCCGTGGGTCTAGTTATGGGCTGTTTGCTGCTGGGCTTGGCCATTGGCCTTTCCGGCCGGCTCTCCCATCGAGCACATTCTGCCATCGGCAGGCTGAACTTGGTCTGCCTCTTCGTGATGTTGACGGCCCTGGGTGCCAAGCTGGGAGCCACTCCCGGTATCCAAGAGCGCCTCGGGCAACTGGGCCTTCGGGCAGTGATTCTAGCCGTAGCTGCCATCGGTGGCGGTGTCGGCCTGACTGTAGCTCTGCAATGGATACTGCAGGCAGTCAAGGGTAGGAAGCGGACTTCCGCGGATCTGCCACCAATGGGCGACTAGGAGCGATAGTGATGTTGCTAGCTGTGATAGCCTGCGTCGCCGCAGGTTTTTTTCTTGGTCTTTCCATTCTGCCAGAGTCATCGCTAATCTATGTCGAACAGATCATTACCCTCGCCCTGGGTCTGCTGCTAGTTACCGTAGGCATCGACTTGGGGCGAAACCGCACCCTGCTCGCGGCCATTCGCCGCCAAGGACCGACGATACTCCTTTTGCCCGCGGTCTCCGGCCTCGGAAGCCTTCTGGGCACCGCCCTAGTGGCTGCACCCCTGGGATTGCCCCTGGCCCAGTCCATGGCAGTGGGCGCTGGCTTTGGTTGGTACAGCCTCTCGGGAATCCTTATCGCCGATGCTGGCTATCCGGAACTGGGGGGCCTGGCCTTTCTCGCCAATGTCCTCCGGGAGATAATTACCCTAGTGGCCGTCCCCTTCCTGGCTCGCCGCTTCGGCAGCTACGGAGCCATTGCCTCCGGCGGGGCAACAACGATGGACACCACACTGCCCATCATCGTCCGCAGTGCCGGTGACGAGGCGGCAATACCTGCCCTGATCCACGGGGTAGTATTAAGCTCCATCATCCCCCTGCTGGTCACCTATCTGATTCGCTTCTTCTAATAAGGTTATTGCAGTACCGCCCCCGTGGGACAGTAGGGCAACAGGGGACACTCATCGCAGCGGGGGCGGCGGGCGGTGCACAGATTCCGTCCATGGTAAATCAACTGGTGGTGCACATCAATCCATTCCGCCTTGGGAATCAGATCCATCAATTGGGCCTCCGTCTCCTCTACCTTCTTCGCTGCCACCAGTCCCAAGCGGTTAGACACCCGATGCACATGGGTATCCACGGCTAAAGCTGGAATCTGAAAGGCATTGGCCAAGACCACGTTGGCCGTTTTGCGCCCGACCCCAGGCAGCTGCATTAGTTCCTCCCGGGTTCTGGGCACCTCCCCATTGAACTTCTCCAACAAGATCTGCGATGTCCTGTAGATATTCTTGCTCTTATTCCGAAACAACCCCAACCCCCGAATGTACTCTTCAATTCCTTCAATTCCCAGCTCAATCATCTGCTCCGGCGTATTGGCCCGGGGAAACAGCTTGGCTGTAATTTCATTCACCCGTTTATCGGTACACTGAGCCGACAGAATAGTGGCCACCAACAACTCATAAGGAGTCCGAAAATTCAGGGCTGATCGAGGATTGGGATACAGTTGCGCCAAGATGTCTATTATCTGTTTTTCTCTAGTCTTTTTTCTTGCTTTTTCCAAAGTTCGGCTCCTTTCTGGAATTGGCTTTGTCTCTCTCCTCTAACTGAGATATAATGGTAGTGCTAGCGTCCAAGCAAGAGAATAAAGGGAGTGGAGTGGTTCGATGAATAGCTATGGCCTGATGCGTAGTTTCATCCGCAAGTACCGCTGGCGCTATGTCTATGGGATTTTCTGGTTACTGGTGGTTGGCTCCTTTCAGCTGATCATGCCGAAAATCCTTGGTGCCCTCACCGACAACTTCGCCGCCGGAGAATTGACTTCAAGAACTTTGCTGCGTTACATAGCTTTGATCCTAGGTACAGCCGCTGCTACCGCCGTTGGTCGCTACTCCTGGCGGATTTACATTTCCGGCACCGCCAGACTGATTGAATATGAACTTCGTAACAGCTTGTACAATCACCTGCAAACTCTGTCCACCCGCTTTTACACCCAAAATACTACAGGGGATCTGCTGGCCCACGCCACCAATGACATTAACGCGGTCCGCAACGCTCTGGGCCGAGGTATCGTGATGTTGGTTGACGCTTTGTTTATTTGCATCCTAACCGTGATCATCATGTTCAACACCATTGATTGGCGGCTCACGTTGATGGCGATGGCCCCCCTACCTCTACTCTTTGCCCTCTCCTTGGGATTTGGCCGGGTGATTCACCGGCGATTCACTCGGGTGCAAGCGGCCTTCGCCCGAATGACGGAGCGAGTCCAGGAAAACTTTGCCGGGATGAGGGTAGTCAAGTCCTTTGTGCAGGAAAAGCCTGAGATTGAGCGCTTCATGTACAGCAATCAGGACTATTTCGATGAGAATATGCGCTTAGTTAGGGTCTGGGCTCTTTTTCACCCACTGGTCCAGCTAATTGCCGCGGTTAGCTTTCTCATTGTGCTCACCATGGGCGGTACCATGGTCATCTACGGAAACATCAGTTTAGGTGACTTCATCGCCTTCAACACCTACCTTGGGATGCTCATTTGGCCCATGGTCGGCTTTGGGATGGTAATCAACGTCATTCAACGGGGGAAAGCCTCCATGGACCGCCTCAACACTCTCTTTGAGAACAAACCCGAGGTGCGGGATGAAAGTAAGTCCACTCAAGGACCGGTACCCCTCCAAGGGGAGATTGAGGTGCGAAATCTGACCTTTGCCTACGAAAAGAAACAAGAGCCGGTACTGAAAAACATCTCTTTTCATGTTCCCGCGGGTTCCACCCTGGCCATCGTCGGGCGGACGGGCTCGGGCAAGACCACCTTGATGAATCTGTTGCTGCGCCTTTACAATCCGCCCCGGGGCACCATCCTTTTGGACGGGCGAGAGATCAGGGATATCCCCTTGAAGCAACTGCGCTCCTCCATCGGCTATGTACCCCAGGATACCTTCCTGTTTTCCACCTCTTTGCTGGATAACATAGGTTTTGGATTGGAGGAGTCGGAGATTACGGAAGAGAAGGCGATGGCTGCCGCCAAAAGGGCCCAAGTTCACGGAGATATCCTGGAGACTTCCCAGGGATATCAGACGGTGATTGGAGAGCGGGGAGTTACTCTCTCGGGAGGTCAAAAGCAAAGGGTGGCCATCGCCCGAGCGTTGATCAAGAACCCGACAATTCTCATCCTTGACGATAGTCTTTCGGCCGTAGATACCAACACCGAAGAGCGAATCTTGGCGGAACTTGAGGAGATCATGAAGACTCGAACCAGCATCATCATTTCCCATCGAATTTCGACGGTAAAGCACGCCGACAACATCCTAGTCCTGGACGATGGTCAGATCATCGAGCAGGGCTCTCACCAAGAGTTGTTGGCAAAACGGGGATTGTACTGGGATATCTACCAAAAGCAGCTGCTGCAAGAGGAGTTGCAAGGGGCATAGCCCCTCCTGTAGTGGGCTTCCCATCGGTTGAACATCGACGATTAGAAAGGTGGTTCCTATGGCCGATTTCCGCGAAGAAGATATTCTAGGTAAAGCCTATGACTCCCGACTGATGCGACGGTTATTGTCCTATGCAAGACCCTACTGGTATTTGTTTGTCCTATCGATTCTCTTGGTCTTGTTCGTAACGGGCACAGACTTGGTACGCCCCTATCTCATTAAGGTAGTCATCGACGACTACATAACGGCCTATGATCGGCATCTTGTTGCCCTTCCAACGTCAGAAGCCCCTGAGGGTGGGGTAGAATTTGCCGGTCAAGTCTTTTTTGTTGCCGACACCCTCGATCCCCTTACTGCCCAACGGGGAACTTCATACCAGATAGTTGAAGACAAGGGTAAGTTCTGGCTGATGACTGGCTGGCATGGGGATACTAGAAGCCTCAGGGCTGAACCACGGGATGATGGCTGGGTGATTGTCACCCCGCCGGATCAGGAGTATGCCGAATACCCGGCGGAAATCCTGGATTCCTCGGATTTAAAGCAGCTTCGGACCAAGGACTTAGCTGCGATTATCAAAGTGGGGATTATCTTTCTGGCAATTGTCGTCCTGGGATTTATCCTTAACTACCTGCAGGCCAATCTGATGGCCTACACGGGACAGAAGATTATTTTCAACATTAGGCAAGACCTCTTTACTCACTTGGAAGGACTGTCGATTTCCTTTTTTGACAAGAACCCTGTAGGTCGTCTGGTAACCAGGGTTACCAATGACACCGAAACCCTCAATGAAATGTACAGCGATGTACTGGTCAATATTTTCCGGGACATCTTCACCCTCTTGGGCGTCGTCCTGGTAATGCTGCACCTCAACTGGCGATTGGCATTAATCGTATTTGTCCTGCTGCCGGTAATTGTGGCCATCAGTATTGTCTTTCGAACCAAGGTGCGGGCAGCCTACCGAGAGGTGCGGCTGAAACTGGCTCGGATCAACTCTACCTTGGCGGAAAACTTCTCCGGTATGAAAGTGATTCAGATCTTTGCCCAGGAGGAGAAGAAAACCCGGCAATTTGACGAGATCAACGCCAGTTATCGGGACAGTACAATGAAGGAGCTAACCATCTTTGCGATATTCCGTCCCCTGATGGAGTTCCTAGGCTCCGTGGGCACTGTCCTGTTGGTGTGGTTTGGCGGGCAACAGGTGCTTCAGGGCAACTTGGAATTTGGTGTCCTCTACGCCTTTATTAACTACGTCGGTCAGCTGTTTCGTCCCATCAACGCCTTGACAGACAAATACAACATCCTCCAGTCGGCCATGGCTTCCTCGGAGCGGATCTTCCACCTCTTGGATACTCAAGACGTAATCCCCGAGCCCAGTGAGCCCCTTCCCCTGCCCAAGGTCCGAGGGAAGGTGGAGTTTAAGAACGTCTGGTTTGCCTATGAGCCGGGAGAATGGGTACTCAAGGATGTTAACTTCTCGGTGGAGCCCGGTGAAACGGTGGCCTTTGTCGGCGCCACCGGGGCAGGAAAGACTTCGATTATCAGTTTGTTGAATAGGTTCTACGATATTCAAAAGGGAGAAATCCTCATCGACGGTATCGACATCCGCCAGGTTCGAACCGAGGATCTGCGGCGCAACATCGCCACGGTACTGCAGGATGTCTTCCTCTTCAGTGGCGACATTCGCTCCAATATCCGCCTCAACAACACCGATATCTCCGACGAGACAGTGAAGCGGGTAGCGGAGTATGTCAATGCCGATAAGTTCATTTCCCGCCTGCCCGGCGGATACGACGAGCCGGTAATGGAGCGGGGATCCACCCTCTCCATGGGTCAAAGGCAGCTTTTGGCCTTTGCCCGGGCTCTGGCCTTCGACCCAGCGATCTTGGTACTCGATGAGGCCACCGCAAACATTGACACGGAGACGGAGCTCCTGATCCAAGACGCCTTGGATAAATTGACCAAGGACCGGACCACCTTTGTCATCGCGCACCGGTTGTCAACGATTCAGAAGGCCGATAAGATTATCGTCCTCCATAAGGGCGTCATCCGGGAGCAGGGAACCCATCAGGAGCTGCTGCGCCAACGGGGCCTGTACTACACCCTATATCAACTGCAGTACAAGGAACAGCTGGGATCCCAGCCTGAAGTCAGCGCCGATAACTCCGTGGCTACCTAAGCCTACCACAGCCCTGTTCTGCCGTCCAAAACCAAGCGGCCCACCGTTTTCATTAACGGCGGGCCGCTTCTTATATCTCTACAACAGAAATTGCTTTCTACTGATACTCTACTCCCAGCTCATCGAGAATCTTCTTCAAGGCATCAGTAGCCTGCTTAAAGAGCTGCGGTCCTGAGAAGCCGCTGGAAGCACCGGCAATTTGCAGGTGGGGCTCTAAGCTGAGGAAGCCGTCAAAGCCATCCTCCACGATCAGGCCCTTGAGAACCTCCGGCAGTCCTCCATCACCTTCGCCCGCAGGCACATTGACTCCATCGCTGGCCCGGGCATCCTTAACGTGCACATACTCAATCCGATCCCGCAGTGCCGGGAAGCACTCGCCGGGGACGTCTTCGCCTACCTGGACAAAGTTGGCAGGATCAAAAATGCACCCCAACTGGGGCCCTACGGTATCCAGCAAATCGACGCAGCGGGCTGCGGTATCACCATAGATTCCCTTTTCATTTTCATGGAGATAGCGCAGACCATTCTCTGTGGTCAGTTCCACCATGGCCTTCATCCGCCGCATTACTTCATCCCGATAGGTTGCCGGATCCTCGTCCTTTGGCATCCAGAAGGAGAATCCCCGGATGTACTTGGTATCCAGGGCCTTGGCGATGGTGATAATCCGCTTCAGCTGCTCCATCTGGGTGTCAAAATCATCGGCAATCCCATATTTCCCGATGGGGGATCCAATGGCGGAAACACCAATTCCCGCTTCCTGTAGGGTCTTCTTGACGGATTCCACTTCTTCATCGGTGAGGTTCAGAACGTTTTTTCCATTCACGCCCCGAAGCTCCAAATATCGGATTCCCAGTTCCTGCAAAGTAGCCACCTGTTCATCGAGATTCTGGGAAATCTCATCGGCAAATCCCGTTAGTGTTACCATGTTGGCACCTCCACGATTAAGTAAGTATATTGCCTCTCCTTAGCCCCAAATTGATCGTAAAAACTCATAGGTAGGCGCAGCTTCCGCTGCAAAATCTTCAAACCGGCACTCTACGGAAATTCCACCGGTGTAATTGATTTTCCGCAGCTGATCCCGAAAAGCTGGGAAATCCGCCTCTCCAGCCCCTGGGCGAACCCGACCGGTATCCGCGACGTGGACATGGGCCACCAATCCCTCCCCGTCTTCGAGGACATCTAAGGATTCCCCTTCCTGGAGCATATGGTAGAGATCCACCAACAGTTTCACGTTATCGTGGTCGATTCGCGGCAGCAGGGCCTTGGCCTCGGCCACGCTGTTAATGGTGTTGGTCTCCCCGCTGTTTAGGTGCTCCAGAGCCATGGTGATTCCCCGGCTCTTCAGCAGGGGAGCAGCCCCGTCGATAAACTCCAGAATCTGCGCAATTGCCTCTTCCTCAGTTACCCCTTCCGGTCGCCGGCGGGCGCCGCCACTGCCAAAGACGACAATCTTGCCGCCAAGCCCCGCCATTCGATCTGCGACCAGATCCACGTGCTCTAACACCCCTGCCAAATCTCGGTCGGGACCCACCAGGGAGTACTTAGGGGGAATAAATACGTTAAAGGCATCGACGGTAACCCGATGGTCATTGACCAGCTTGACCAAATCGGAGTATTCCCGTTCCGATACCTCGGCCGTCAACATCCCGACGGCCAATTCAGCAAAATCGTAACCGGCCTCATCGAGCACCGTGAGTCTTTCGTCCATTAATGCCAGCCGCTGTTTATCCTCTCCACCGAACCAATTGGTACAGCATCCCAGACGCATTTCCTTGATATCCCTCCGCTTCCATGATTGGTAAATCCAGCCGCTTGATAAACCTTCGGTTGTTATTGATAGATCCCTTCTCAGACTTAGCAAGATTCGGCCTTATCTAACCAATAGCTGAAAGCGGTGAAAAGGGCTTCGCTGGCAAGGGAAAGGAATTTTTTGCCGGTATCCAAGCAATATCCCATCCCGATTCGCATACCATGTAACAGTCGGTGGTTCAGGCATTATTCTGAGGAAGGAGGACTTGGGATGCGACCGCGAGCGAAAAAACTCTGGGAATACCTACAGTCAAAGGTCTCCATCGGAGACAGCTGGTACGGAACCTATAGTGATCTCTCCCAAGCCACTCAATTGAGTAAGAAAGAGGTAGCCAACGCAGTCAAGGAACTGGAAGAGAATCGGTTGGTGAAGAAAATAAATCATGGTAGAGCGGGAATCCAACTGGCCTTGATTCACAGCAACCCCAGGGCCGCCGGTGACCAGATCAACAACTGCGGATGGTGCGGCACACCAGTGGAACACCCCGATTACATCTACTGCACTCACTGTGGAAAGGCGCTTCGCCCTTAGTCGGGTAAAGCGCCTCTTTGAAAAAATAGCGTAAGTCCTACCAACAGGTAAGACTCACGCCGGTTAGCAAGTTAGTGACTAGCTAGAATCTAGTCAAGTTCCTCAAAGAGATCCTTGCCCACGCCACAGTCGGGACAAACCCAATCCTCGGGGACATCCTCAAAGGCAGTACCGGGCTCGACACCGTTGTCGGGATCCCCCAATTCCGGATCGTAAATGTACCCACATACTGTGCATTCCCATTTCTTCATATGTACATCTCCTCCAACCCTGGGTTCTATAGGAATCACTACTGTACACTATTCCCCGTCTAACTTAACAATAAACCCCATTGGAAGAAAATGTTGGGAGATTTTTTAAATGGGAGCAAGTCCCAGGGCCAAGAGTTGTCGTCCCATTTCCCGCAACTTATATTTTTGCACCTTACCATTGGCGGTGAGGGGAAATTCCTCCACTATATTCACGTACCGGGGGATCTTGTATCGGGCGATTTTGCCCTGCATATAGTCTCGGATCTCTTCCGCAGTGATGTTCCGTCCCCCTCGGGTCCGAATAAAGGCCATGACTTCCTCTCCATACTTGGGATCGGGCACACCTACCACCTGAACGTCGACGATATCAGGATGGGTCAGCAGGAACTCCTCCACTTCCCGGGGATAGATATTTTCCCCTCCCCGCACGATCATATCCTTGAGCCTGCCGGTGATGACAAAATACCCATCCTCCCGCTCCATGGCCAAGTCACCGGTATGCAACCAGCGGTCCTCGTCGATTACCTGAGCCGTGGCCACCGGATCCTTGTAGTATCCCTTCATCACCAGATAACCCCGAGTACACAGCTCACCGGGCTGCCCAGGAGGCAGTTCCCGACCGGTCTCGGGATCAACGATCTTCACCTCAACTCCCGGCAAAGGCCGACCCACGGTATTTACCCGCACCTCCAGGGGATCATCGACTCTGGTCTGGGTGATCACCGGCGAGGACTCCGTCTGGCCGTAGGCAATGGTTATTTCCCTCACACCCATTCGCTCCATCACTTGGCGCATCACCGGAGCAGGACAGGTGGAACCAGCCATGATTCCCGTTCGCAGCGTGGACAAATCATACCGGTCAAAGTCCTCTAACCCCAACATGGCGATAAACATCGTTGGTACCCCGTGTACTCCGGTGCAGCGAGCCTGTTCAATGGCCTGCAGGGTGTGCACAGGATTGAAGTGATCGATTACCACCATCGCCGTTCCCTTGGTGACACAGGCCATCGTTCCCAATACCGAGCCGAAGCAGTGGAACAAAGGCACGGGGATACACAACCGGTCCTGCTCCGTCAATTGCATGCAAGCACCGATGGCATTACCATTGTTGACCAGGTTATGATGGGTCAACATCACTCCCTTGGGAAAACCCGTGGTACCAGAGGTGTACTGCATGTTGATCACATCGTCGGGAGTGAGACTGGCTGCCACCTGCTCCAATTCCTCATCGGTAATCTTGGCAGCGCCGGCCAAAAACTCATCCCACCCCACCATCCCAGCGGGCACTTCGTCGGGACCGTGTTCACTGGGCATGTAGATTAATCGCCGCAGCAAGGGCACCTGGGTGGAATGCCACTGACCGGGCTCTGCCGCAGCCAGATCAGGGCAAAGGGAGTTGACATGGGCGATATAATCAGAATCCTTAAATCCCGCCGTCAGAAACAGAGTCGTCGTGTCTGAATGGGAGAGAATGTACTCCAATTCCGATAACTGATAGTTGGTATTGACGGTCACCAAGACCGCACCCATCTGCGCCGATCCAAACTGCAGCAAGAGCCACTCCGGTGTGTTGGTGGCCCACACTGCGATGTGCTCTCCAGGTTTTACTCCCGCTGCCAAGAGTGCCTTTGCGATTTGCCGACACAAAGCGGCAAACTCTTGATAGCTCCACTGTAGATTCCGCTGCGGATAGATCACCGCGGGGCTACTGGGATATAATTGAGCAACGTGATTCAATACTTGTCCAATGGTCTTGTCTATTAGCTCCATAGAAACCTCCGTCTGGCAAATCTGCCCCTTCGCCAAATTTGCTACAAGTATATCCCAGCAGGAAGGCAGAAACAATAGAGCAGACAGGGCATTTACTCCTGGGACCAGGATTGGCTTGGGGTCTCAATATAGCACATTACCGGGCATACAACAGCGGAATCGCTATTCCCAAGAGCGCCCCGGCAAGGACTTCGTAGGGCGTGTGTCCCAGCAGCTCCTTCAACCGCTCCGGGTGCAGTTCTCTGTTCTGGTAGAAATCCACCACCATCTGGTTCAAAATCCGGGCTTGACGTCCTGCAGCCCTTCGCACCCCCGCCGCGTCGTACATTACAATTAAGGACAAGACAACGCTAATGGCAAAAAGCGTTGAATCAATCCCTTCCTTCAGTGCCACGGCAGTGGAGAGGGAGCACACCAGCGCCGAGTGGGAACTGGGCATTCCTCCCGCGCCCACCAGGCGACGCAAATCCAACTGTCTATGGCGAAAGGCATGAAGAACGGTCTTCAACACCTGAGCTACAAACCAAGCGACAAAGCAGACCTGTAAAATAGGTAGATCCTTGTTCATTAAATTCCTCCAAGCAGACAAGACGTCGTGATCTATAACATCCCGCAGGGCTAGGCATCTTACCAGGGGCAGTCCTAGCAAAAAAAGAAGTGCAGTCCATCTTCCGGCTGCACTCCTTTCATTTCTACTAATTGCGCTGGCATTCCTACCCCTTTAGAAATTGACAGGCAATTTGAGTACTCCTTTGACTGCCCGTGCCAGCCTCCTCACTCCTTCAGTGATTTCCTCCGGGGTTACTTGGGAATAGGCAAGACGAATGGTATTCTGGCCGATGTTATCGACGTGAAAGGGACCACCGCTGACATAGGCCACACCCTCTTCGATGGCCGCGGGTAACATCCTTTGCGCGTCGATGCCCGCAGGCAGCTGCAGCCAAACGAAGAAACCTCCCTCAGGCCGAGTCCAAGTACAGCCCTGGGGCATGAACCGAGCCAAAGCCTCTAGCATGGCATCCCTTCGGGCCGCGTACACCGACCGGAGCGATGCGATGTGCTCTGGCAAAACCTTGGCCTTCAGTACCTCAGCCACCAGCTTCTGGCCGTAGGAAGGGGAACACAGATCCGTTCCCTGCTTGGCAATGGTGAGTTTTCTCACCACTTCCTTGTCCCCTACCAGCCACCCAACCCGAACTCCGGGACTAAATACCTTGGAGAAGGAGCCCAAGTAGACCACTCGATTGTTTTCATCGAGGGCCTTGAGATGGGGCAGGGATTCCCCGGTAAATCTCAGCTGTCCATAGGGATTATCCTCGAGGATGATCAGGTTATATTCCTCCGCCACCCGGAGCAGTTCCTGCCGGCGGGATAGGGACAAAGTTGCTCCCGTGGGATTATGGAAGTTGGGAACTACATAGACAAACTTTACCCGTCGGCCCCGCATCCTCAGCTCCGTCAGCTTACTTTCCAAGAGATCGGTGCGGATCCCCTCTTCATCCAAGGGAATGCCAACTAGCTCCGCCTCGTAGTTATTGACCGCGGATAGCCCCCCGATATATCCGGGCATCTCCACCAGCACCACATCACCGGGATCCACCATTACCTTGGCGATCAGATCCAGTCCCTGCTGTGAGCCGCTGGTAATCAGGATGTTTTCCCAGTCACAGTCCACTCCCTCGGACTGCATCTGCTCTGCGATCAGCAACCTGAGTTCCTTCAGACCCTCGGTAGGCCCGTACTGTAGGGCCGCGGAGTTATCTTCCCGAAGCATTTTGGCGTGAATCTCTTGAATTAACTCCACGGGGAAGGTCTCTTTGGCAGGAAATCCCCCGGCAAAGGAGATTGCCTGACTTTCTTCAGCAACACTAAAGGCATCCCGGATAGCCGATGAACGCATACCCTGTGCTCGCTTCGCCCAAAACTCGTTATAGTTCATGAAATTCGGCCTCCTTATCACCCAGGTAAAATCGCTAACAAAAAAACCGCCTCTGCGCCTGCAGAGACGGCCATGACCGCGGTACCACTCTGATTGCCTATCCCCGTTGGGATAAGCCCCTCTTGGCGATGATAACGGTGTCAAACCGAGGCTGTTTTCCCGTGCTTTCCCGGTGGGAAAGCACCAGCCCAACTCAGAAGTGGCTCGCAATGAAGGGGATTAAAGCCTTGCACCCACCGGCTTCTCTCTGCAACCCACCAAACCATTGCTTCGCTTCGTCAACGCTTTTGCTGTGAAATTGGTAATTCCCAAAGACAAAAAGGCCCTTCATCCCTTTGGGACGAAAGGCCTCGTGTTACCACCCAAATTCGTTACCTTTTCGCAAAGGCAACCTCATGCAGTCTCCTCGACTGCCCTTTGTTAACGGAGTGTGCTCTCCGGGTACCTTACAGCACATCGCCTATCGGCACCGGCTCCCAGGTGGCCTTCCCAACTCATCGCCGTTGTCTTGCACCCACCGACAACTCTCTAGAGGACGGAGTGAAGTTGGTACTCTCCTGTTCAACGCCACGTTTGCTCTGTTAGATTAGCATACCAACTATTTTTGATAGTATACTACACCTACTTCAGAAGTGTCAATGGTATTTTGCAATATCTTGAATAATTATTCCTTGCCCAGTTGAACCTCCATGGCATAGGAGGAAGAGGAAATGGTGTCCCCCATCCCTACAGTGCTGACGGGATCCGGAATCACATGGGCAGGAACCACCATCACGATATGGTCCTCCATCACGGCATAGCCGGTTTCCATCAACTGTTGGGCATCCAGTCCGTGCTTTTCAGCCATTTCCTTGGCAAAGCCCTTTAGTTGAGTGTAGCCAATATCCGACAACTGGATATCCTTGGCTTCCTCCAGTTGACTGGGACCGGGATAGCCGCCATACCGCGCCTTCATCGCGTTCACTGCAGAGGCAAAGAGACAGGCTTGACGGACCTTCTCCGGTGCAATGGGGTAGTCCTTCCTGAGCAACAGCACGTAATAACCGAGGTTATGTACCTGAACCCGCTCCACCTGCATCTTTTCCAGCAGACGCAGGCCGCCCTGATACAGGGAATAGGCCCGTTCGTCCTCGGCAATGGCCTGGGATTCGGCCTCAAACCCAAACTCCGTCAAGACTCGCCGAATTTCGTTTTCATTGATGCCAAAGCTCTTGATCTCGCTGGCCACCCGCAGCAAGGTTTCCGGTTCCATTTCCGCGTACTTCATCGGTACATATTCGTAATGCAGCTTCAGGGCAGGGTTCTTACTCTTCAGCGCCCGCAGATGGTCCACGGTGTCCTGCATGAATTCTTCGTAGCTGCGGCCATCGGGATTGGTGGTGTCAACGTAATGGTAACCAGCCATAAAGGCCACTTCGCTGGAGGCACCTAATTCCGGTAAGTACTCTACCACAGGTTCCTGGAAGGACATCACGGCACCGGCCGGTCGCGTTGCCACAATCACTCGATTGGCCCGGGGAGTGACCACCTTAGCAACTCCAAAGTCTACCTCAATACCCTTGCCATACTCAAAGATCCAGTTGATCTTCGTCTCGTCCTCGGGTCGGGCCGCCTCCCGGATGGGAGCCAGTCCAAAGCCGTCATCGATCAGGGGAGTTTTCACCCGGTCATCGAAGAGACTGCTTTGCTTCGGTGACAGCAGAGCGGTATAGGCGATGGCTTCTGCCCCCAGGGCAGCCATTTGGTTGGCGATGATTCCCGCCTGTCCGCCCATACGCTCAGATTCGCCGGCAAACTGCTTGTCTAACCAGTTCATCAACTCCCGTCCCTCAAGGACGATGTGAAAGCTCTTGCCCTCTTGCATCATGTCTCGGAGGACCACGAGGAAGTCTTCCTTGGAACGGATTACCCCAACGTCTTCAACACTGCGATTTTGCACAGCTTGCATATCGATATCAGGATTGTCTTGAAGCAATCGCTGGATCTTTTCACTGGTAATGTGAGCCACCACGTCAACATTAGTATTGAAGGCTGCAAAGACGCGAAGGTTTAAATTTTCTTGACAGGCCTGCTGCAAATACCCTTGCCAGAGTTCAGTATTCAACGTATTCGACCCTCCTATATTGCTACGAAATTCACAGACTTCAATTCTCTATAAAGATTCTTCACCCTCACCACTAATCCTGCCCCGCAGGGCCTCAGGCCTTGACAAAGGTTTTTGTCACAAAGGGTGAGGTCATCAATCCCACCAGGGCCTCATAATCGGGAAGAAACTTCACCCTCTCACCTACTCTGGGAGGCATCCGTTGGCTGCTGGCTCCATCTCCTCCCATCCAGCGGAGGACCAAATGATCACTAGACACCCCAAGGAGCACCATATCCTCAGGAACCACCAAGCTCCCTGCTCCCAGGTCCTGTCGCCCCAGGGCCGAGACCACCTGGGTTTGCCCCACTGCCCCATCCCCCTCGGGGCTCTGTTTGGTCCCCACCTCAATTACCTCCGCCTCCAGCACAAAGCCATCCTGGCGCAGGGTAGGCAAGAACTGCTCCTCCACGGGATCCTTGCCCAAGAGCAAAGCCTCCCCCACCCTCACCTGGGTAACAGCCGCGCTCAAGGTCAGCAGGCCTTCCCGGTACAGTAATCCGCTGTTACCGCCGGATACAATGGCCAGTTTCTTTTCCAGGCGCCCTTCCACCAACGCCACCGCCTGCTGCAAAATCCCTTGACTAGTGGCTGAGGGTCCTGACGTCGACAAACACCCCATGTTGCACCCGATGCCTGCTAACTCTAAATTGGGAAGGGACTGGCACAGGTCCACCAGGTCCAAGAGCTCGGCCAGTTCCTTTCCTTCCCTGAGATCCCCGGCCTCTACCATTAATATAATCCTGTGCCGGGTGTGAGCTTTCCCCGCGGCTTGATCCAGGGCCTTTAGAACCACCGGCTCCGTATTGACGGAAAGGTCAGCCCACCGCACCACCGCCTCTACCTCCGACAGGGCGGGGGTACGAATTAACATCAATGGCGCGGTGATTCCAGCTTCCCGCAACCGCCGCAGATTTTCCCAGCGGGAGTCTGCCAGACCCTGGCAGCCACCGGCTAACATCGCCGACCCGATCCTGGGATTGCCCAAAGCAGCCTTGGTCACCCCATATACTTCTACCCCGTAGGCAGCAAACCAATCCACGATCACCCTAGCGTTGGCTTCGACTGCTGCAAGATTGATGCGTAAAATCGGAGGCACCTTAGGCCAGCTCCTCTTCTAACTCGATGGGCACACTATCAACCAGCTGCTCAATCAACCCCTCGGGAGTAATCCCCCGCAGCTGGCTTTCCGGTCGCAGCAGAATGCGATGGGCCAAGACCGCGGTCGCCAGAGCCTTGACGTCATCGGGAAGGACAAACTCTCGGCCCTGAAGAGCTGCCCGGGCCTGGCTGCCCCGCATTAGGGCCAAGGAAGCCCGGGGACTAGCCCCGAGGCTGACATCCCTGTGGTTTCTCGTGCTGTGAACGAGACGAACTATGTACTCCGCCACCGAGGATTCCACGTAGACCCTTCCAATCAGTGCCTGGGCCTGAAGGATATCCTCTGGCTGGACAACGGGCTTGAGGGTGGTAATGGGATGATCTTCTCTCAGGCGGGCCAAGACCTCCAGCTCTTCGGAAAAGCTGGGATAACCCAACCTAAGGCGCAGGAAGAAGCGATCCAGCTGCGCCTCCGGTAGAGGAAAGGTGCCTTCGTACTCGATGGGATTTTGCGTAGCCAACACCATGAAGGGCCGGGGTAGTTGGTGACTTACCCCGTCAACGGTAACTTGGCCCTCAGCCATGCATTCCAGGAGGCTGGCTTGGGTTCTGGGAGTGGCGCGGTTAATTTCATCGGCCAGCACTAGATTGGCGAAAATCGGACCGGGGCGAAAGCGAAAGTCCTGGTGTTTTTGATCAAAGACCGATACCCCCATCACATCGGAGGGCAAAAGATCGGGGGTAAACTGAACCCGCTGAAAAACACCGCCCCAGGAGATGGCCGCCGCCCGGGCCAGCATCGTCTTGCCCACTCCGGGAACATCCTCCAGCAGTACATGTCCCCTGCTGAGGAGGGCAACCAGCAGTAGTTCCACTGTCCTCTCTTTGCCCACAATCACCTGGGAGATGTCCCCCATGATTTTCTCTCCTAGATCTGCAATCCTTTCCGCATCTTGCCGATGCAGCCAATTATCTGGTGACCTTGTCTCTGATTCCTGCATACTAGCACCTCCATATCGCCCCAGACCTACTTCCCCGGAATGAACCCTGTAACCCTTCCTCGTCAATTGGGGTGACTGCTGTCCCTTTCCCCTTCCGCACCTTGAATCTCAGTCCAGGCCGCCTCGACCCTATCCCTCACCCCAGCCTGGGGCAGATAATAGCCATATCGTGCTTCCTGGTAGGCCTGCACAATAATCGCAACGGCGTCCTGGTACTGACTAAAAACCTGCTTCAGCCGTGATCCGTATTCCTGCGCGGTCTGATGTCTCGCCCTGGCTGCGCCATAGCTCTTGGCCCTTTTGGCTAGAGCGACAAACACATAGCGCAGATACAAACTCAGAGTCGACGGTGGACCCTGGTCCCAGGAAAACTCACCCTTGATGGGTTCTGCAGCGGTTCTTGACCGGTCCTTCAAACCCGAGGGCCTTGGGACAAGGCCCTTCAGGGTTCGCCTTCCCCACCGCAGCAAAAGGGCATAGCACCGACGAAGATGCAGGAAGATCAAGAGGGGAAGCCTCAGCAGCCCGGGCACCCGGGCGATCTCCTCGCCGATGAACATCACTACTACCGCCCCGACCATTGCCAATATTGTTCCTAGCACCAACAGAATTAGCAGAAGAAAAAGCAGCGATTCCAGCAAAGGGGCCTCAACATCCTCCGCTAGCCAAGGGGAAGGAGACTGCCCGGCCGGTGGGGCCGCAACTTCCGCCGGATTACTCCAGGTTCCCTCTAACCTGGTAATCGGTGCCAGCAGCCTCCCTAACCACTGCATCACTGCGGTGAAGGGTAGAATCGGCCAAGGACCGGGCACCAACAAACAGAAACCGACAACTCCCGTCGCGGTCACCAGCAAACCGGAAAGCCACCGGCCCGGCAAAGCTCCGTCGACCTGTACCCGACTCTCGCGCCAGATAGTTTGCAGCCGATAAAGATAGACACATCCCTGCAGGGCCAAACCAGAGGCCACAAGGAGCGCAGCGGAAAGCACCAGGCTTGGCTTCCACTCTAAAGGGAAACCGCGGCTGGCGGCAACTTCGATGGCTATCGCCCCGGCCAAAGCAAAGCAGGCCAGCCAACCCAGTACCTTCCGGGTCATCTGCCCGACAACGCTCACCCGCCCAAGGTCAGCCCGATACTGGGAAAACATCGCCTCTTGCTCCCAGGACAAATTGCCCTGGCTGTAGTCGGACTGGATATCCCGCAGGGTGCCAAGGGTGAAAAACTGCCCTCCCAAGCTGCAACCCTCAAGCCACCCGAAGGTGACCAACAGGACCGGTACATACACCTTAGACTCCCGCCACACAGCTAAAGGCGAAGGTGGCAGAGCCCCTTTACTGCCAAGGTACAACAGCAGATAGGTTCCCGCTAGGATCACAGCCAGTTCCAGGACTCTGGTGGTGACGGGAGTTCTGGCCTTGATCAGAATCGGAGTCAACCAGACACCTTCTAGAGCCGCTGCCGCAGCTGCCAGCACCACCCAAGGAGGAATCCCCAATGCCGGCAAAAAGATCTGCAGAAACTCCCGCATCACCATCACCGTCGCGGCGACGAAAATCGTCGCCAAGGCCGGCAGCACCAGTTGCTCCATCCAGTGACTTTGACGCTGGGCCAAGTACTCCATATCCCCAGCCATGACCTCCGCCTCCCTTCTTTCTCCAGGGCTAAATCACACCGCTTTGCCGCAACTGCTGCCCACGGACCTGCAGGATCTGCAGCGGCGATCCCGAGGGTCGGTGCAGCCACTGCCGGTGACTTACCCCTCCGGTAACGAAAATCTTCACCACATAACCCGACTCAACCAAGGACAAAGCGGTAGCCACCAGGGCAGCGGAATCCCCAGGGGAGACCAGCAGCAAAGTGGCTCCCCGGGGAGAACTCCGGGCCTGGTGGGCAACAAGCTGGGGAAAATCTCCAGCAGGAGCACATCGGGCCCTGGCCAGTACCTCTAAGGTTTCCATTAGATGGCTTTGCCCCTTGCCCCAAGGGATCCGCAGCCAATCCTGGGGGCTGCCTGGCAGCGATGAATTAAGGAGAAAGGTGTAGGGTTGGTCCCGCTGGCCCAGATAATAGGCCAGGGAGGCCGCGGTTTCAATGGCCAGTTCGCTATCGGTGAGCCAGGAATCCACAGAGTATTCCCGGGCATCGAGATTGAGGGCCAACAGGGTATCCGCGGTGATGGTGTGATCGAACTGTTTCACCTGAAGTTGTCCCGTCCTGGCGGTAGCCTTCCAGTGAATCGCCCGGCGGGGATCTCCCGGTTGGTAACCACGAACTCCAGCAAAACGAGAGGGATCGGGGTAAATCCTCTGCGGCGGCGGTAAAGGCCCGATGGGCGAGGTTGGATTTAGGCCCAATTCCTGCAAGGGATAAACCCTGGGATATACGATTAGCTGATGAAATAGGGCAAAGGAACGCTGGACCTGATGAAGGCCAAAATAATCTCCAGCAGTTACCGTTACCGGTCCCAGTTGATAGATTCCCCGCCGACGACCGGTCACCACATATTGGACCTGGCCAGTGGCCTTTGCCGGCAGCGACAGAACCCATTGCCGCACTGCTCCTCCTTGGATCTCTACGGGCAGATGCTCCCTTACCGACAACCAAGCAATGGGCAGCGGTGTGGGATTAGTAAGCTTCAGAGCAATACCGGTGGTATCTCCGGGAAAAAGGCGAGTTTGATCCGTCACTCGCTCTAGGCTGATCCGCTCCACCACTGCCATCAGCACCCTACCACCGATGAAGTACACCAATCCAAGGGTCAATAGGCCAAGGTAGGCAATCCGGACCGGCCACATCACTGAGATCAGCGCCAACAATACGAGATAGAGTTTCCACCAGTTCATCCCTATGCGGTACCCGTTGTTGACACCACTGACCAACGGGCCTCCTTCCCCCCTATCCCCAGGTAGCACTAAGGGGTGCCCCCAAGGACACCCCTCACTTACCTATTCCTCCTTCAGCCACCGGTTCCTTGTCGTAGGTGCTCCCTTCCTAAGGGGCCTCCTACTGGGATGCGCGCACCGACTGCAGGATCCGAAATCCCTTATCCTTAGCCAAGGTAGCGACGTTGCCGAAGAGGCTGGCCATGTGCTTCTCCATGCTCTTGGCCCCCTGCTTGGTGCGAATCACCAGACAGAGACGGCCTCCCGGCTCTAATCGCTGGTAGGCTTCTTCCACCAGAGGATAGACCACCTTTTTTCCCGCCCGAATGGGAGGATTGGTGAGAATCAGGTGATAATTTCCGGCGGGCAGGGGAGCAAAACCGTCTCCCAGAAACACCTCAGCATTGGTCACATTGTTCAGCTCTAGGTTACGCTCTGCCAAGGCCACAGCCCTGGCATTGACATCCACCAGGTGCACCATACAGGCCGGAGATTGGTCCGCGGCCACCAGTCCAATGGGACCATAGCCACAGCCAAGATCACAGATCAAACCGGAGGCGGGAAACTCCACAGTCTCAATCAACAGGCGGGTACCTTCGTCAACATGCCCTTTGGAAAACACTCCAGCATCGGTGACAAACCGATAGCTTTTTCCCCGCAGGGAGGCAGTGATCTCCCTCTCATCGGTTTTGCTTTCCGGTTGTGCAGTAAAGTAGTGTTGTGATGACATCTTAAAAGGGTAACTCCTCTTCTTCGGCGGCAGCAACCTCACCCTTGGTTCCCTTGGAACCAATGAATACCGCCCCTTCGATAATTCGATCAAAACTGCTCCAGGAGTCTCCGCTTTCGGCAGTAGCCTGGGCCAGCTCGGAAAAGTGGGCAATTTGCGCATCCATCATATCGGCTTGGTGCAGGATACAAGCTTCCACCGTCTGGGGACGCTTTGGCGAACCGTACTCTAATCTCCCGTGATGACTAACAATCATATGCAAAACTCGTTGCGCGGTCTCTTCGGGAAAGCCGGGAATTTTGGCAACAGCATCCTGGACCCAATTTGCCCCCACGATAATATGCCCCAATAGTCTTCCCACGTCGGTCATTTCGATTACACCCTGGTAGGAATACTCCCTGATCTTGCCAACATCGTGCAAGAGCACTCCCACGGCCAGAAGATCCCGGTCGACGAAGGTGGGGTACAGGGTAGCGGCGGTCCGAGCAAACTGCCAGACATTAAGGGTATGCTCAATCAGTCCTCCCAGGTAAGCCTGGTGGACGCCTTTGGCCGCCGGAGCGGTAGCAAAGGCTTCAAAGATCTCTTCGTTGCCGAAGAACACGCCGAGAAGTTGACGCAAGTAGCGGTCTTCCACGGATTTTACAAGGGCCTGAACTTCCCGCTTCATTTCTTCGATGCTCCGGCTGGTACTGGGCACTAGGTCGGCCAATCGATAACTACCCTCGACGGCCTTCTGCAAGTCGGTAATGGTCAACTGCAATTCGCCCTTAAAGCTGCCGACACTGCCACTGGCGTAGACGACATCACCGACCCGAAAACAACGGGACAGGTAATCGGCATTCTCCCAGACCTTGGCCTGCACCGTCCCACTCTTATCCTGAAGCACTAAGGAAAGAAAATTGCCGGGCTTGCGGGCAAAGGACTGCAGTTGCTTTTCCGCTACCAGGAAGAAACTGGAGAAGCCCTGTCCCTCCTGCAAATCTCGAATATACATAACCAACCTCCCGTTTACACTCCAGGCGTCAACTTACCCGTTGCACCATTTGCTGTCGCTCCCTGACCAAGGACATCAACTGGAAGAGACTGTACAAGTCCTCAACGTTATGGCGAAGGATGCCTAACATCAGCTCCGGTTTCTGCTCCACCACAAACCGATGATACAAGTCTGGAATCAAGTGTCCAGGCACATCATCTAAGCGCACCCGATTGAGCAAATATGCCTCCAAGGTGGTCAACCGGCAGTTGGGCAAGATGCCTCGATACAGCTTTCGGGCAGCGCTTAACAAGTCGATATGCAGGATCGGCTGCTGGAAGGACATTCCATAGTATTCAGCCCGAGTCCGCAGGTAAGGAGCATCAAAGCAGCGACCATTGAAACTAACCCACACTGGATACCCCTTTAAGAACTCCAGGGCTGCAGCCACCGCCGCCGCTTCCTCGTCAAAACTTCGGGCCAGGTACTGCTGGCAGGCTAACCCACCTTCCCGCTGAACCATCGTGCCGATCAAGAATAGCGGGCGAGTTCCGTTTAAGCCCGTGGTCTCCAGGTCCAGAAACACCACGTCCCCGGAGCCAAAATATCCCAAGAGGTAGTACTCATCGGCTCCGAACCGCCCTAGGTAGGCAATATCGCCATCGGCAATGGCCTGCACCAACTTCCGGGCCTGCCTCCCCCACCGCTGATGATTGACCAAGGAGCGAAGATCGGTGTATCCCTCTTCTCGCAACTTGCGGGCATTATAGGGACCTACCCCATAGAGTAACTCCAGACAGGAGTACAACTTCTGGGGATCGCCTCCGACCTCAAAGGTGCCTGAGCGGTTCTCTGTCAGGTGCAAATAGGTGCCCTGTGGGGTTGTGACAATCCGGGAACCGGGAAAATCTAGGGCCGGCTCCGGTGGAGCCAAATTCCCTGCGCCCCTAGCTGTGGTGCCCTGGGGAGCCGGCAGTCTGCACCCTTGCCTTTCCCGCAGTCGTTTCTTCAGCGACAATCCCGACACAGCCCACCAGCCTCCCCCTTAGACTACTCCCCATCAATCTCCAGTTCCTGAGCCAGTTTCACCAATTCCTGTCGAAAGGGACTATCCACATCTGCCGCCTTGAGGCCATCCTTCACAGCCTTGGCCGCCGCAGCCTCGGCCCCACTGGCCCAATAGGCTAAGGCCAAGTGGTAGTACACCTCTGGCAGGGCCTGGGGATCCAGCTGATCCTCCCCCACCGCCAGGGCTCGCTTCAACAACCGAACAGCCTCCAGATACCGCCCTTGGTGGTAGTAACCCCAACCAAGAGTATCTAAGTAGGCGGCGTTATTGGGCTCGAGACCAACGGCAGTTTCTGCTAGGGATACTGCCTTAGCGATATGGCGGTTCCCTTCGATATACAAGTAGGCCAAATTGTTATAAGCCACAGCCAGCTTCGAGTCAAGCATCAGGGCCTGCTGTAAGTGGGCCTCTGCCTTGACATCGTCGCCCAAAATCAAGTAGGCATACCCCAGGTCCAAATGAACGGCAATGTTATAGGGATCCAACTGTACTACCTTGGTAAAGGATTGGGCCATTTTGGTGAAATCGCCCTCTGCCCTGGCAGCCTGTCCTGTCTGTAGGTTAATCCGCATTTCCTCCAGCAGAGCTACTTCCAGATCCCTGCGCTCCCAATGTTGGTCCCACTCCACCTGACTTAGCTGCATCTCCATGGTTGCCATCTCCGAGGTCACTCGAATCATGGTAGGAAACCACCGGTGATCATCGTGACGGCGGAAGACCGCCACCAATTGCTCCCCCGAGGGATGGCCTACTCCGCTGAGGGTAAAGGCGGTAATTTGGCCGCTATCATCATCCCGTTGGACTAGGCTGACCTCAAGAATCTCCCGCCACTGATCGCCGCTGAGCTCATAGCGCAGAGGAACCCCCCGCTGCCAATCCAGCCATACCCGTCCAGTCCAGGGGACTACCGTTGGTTCCTGCTGTTCCCTCTGCTTAAGCACCGACGGGTCGGGAATGATATCCAAGACCAGAACGTCCTGTCCTGACCAAACCTCTCTCTGGGCCGTCAATACCAGCAGCGACCCAAGGTATTCGCCGAGACTGGCCAGCCGCACCATCGGGATGAGATAACCCACCCCTTGGGGATAGTAGAGCCAATCCCCCGATTCTCCTTTGTTGGTCCAATAGGCATATCCCAAACCGTCACTGACCACAACCCGGCGACCGGCCAGATTATCGGGACTGTAATAACTAAAGCGATACAGATCCTGGTCATAGACCTCCAAAGTTCCCGCCAGTTCCATACTCAAGGGTTCAATTTGTCCTTGGAGAGAGACAACCACATCGGCAGAGAACTGCGTTGGGAAGCTAAAGGCCCGTTGAAAGCCCGATAGCATTACCTGGATCTTGGCCAAATCCACGGGTTCCGACGGTTCCGTAAAGGACTGGGCCGCAAGAACCGTCACTGGGGCCAAGACGATAAGCAAAATCACCACCCACGACCACTGCAACCTTCTGGGCAACAGTAACACCTCATTTTCCGAGTTTCGGCTGAGACCCAAAGGGAGCATCCTGGTTTCGACATCCCCTTTGGGAACCATCCCGACTACCCTTTCAAGATTTGGTCGGTGCTGCGGAAATGCAGTTTTGCTACACTTTCTAAAATCTTCGGACCCTTGGCAGCCACCAATTTCTTGCCCGGTTCAATAATGTGCGTTGCACCCTTAGGCAGCGTCATCCCCACCTGCTTTGATAATCGCTCCAGAGTCTTGACGAAGACCGAACGGGCCAGAATCGAAGCCGCGGCCACTGCCACATCGGCTTCAGCTCGAGGCCGCTGCTGGATCTCGATCCGCCGACCCCGCCTTTGCAGGGCATCTAGTACCACTTGCTCACTGCCAAATTGGTCGATAATCGCTAAATCACAGGGGTGTTTCGCCAAGAGATTTTCAATCACCCTACCATGGGCCCAGGCCGAGAGCCGATTTAAATTGGCACACTTCCGATACAACTCATTGTACATGGCCGGTGAAATCATCACTATTTCTTGTAAGCAGGAGGCAGTAATCAGATCCGCCAGTTGGTTGACTCTCCCATCGGAGAGCCGCTTCGAGTCAGCGACTCCCGCCTGGAGCAACAGCTCCTGTTCATCGTTACTGCGAAGCATCACTCCGGCGACTACTAGATATCCGAAGTAATCACCTTTGCCTGCTTCATCGGTACCAATACGAGGAAAATGCTCACTCACTATGTAACCACAAACCCTTCTGTATGAAAACCTTTCTCCGCCTATTCCTCACTTAGACGCTGGCTTCCCTTTCTCCCCTGGCTATGGTGACTCCCGAGCTGGTACCGAGGCGATCGGCGCCGGCCCTGATCATAGCCATCGCTCCGGGATAGTCCCGAATTCCTCCGGAGGCCTTGACCTGCGCTGTATTTCCCACTACCGTCCGCATCAAGACCACGTCTTCCACCGTGGCACCACCGCCACTAAATCCCGTCGACGTCTTCACGAAGTCTGCCCCCGCGGCCGAGGCAAGAATACAGGCCGCAATCTTCTTCTCCTCCGACAACAGTCCCGACTCAATGATCACCTTAACCAAGGCCTCACCCTTGACTGCCTCCACCACGGCCTTAATGTCTTCATAGACCAGCTGGTAGTTGCCGCCTAGTAGGGCTCCGATGTTAATCACCATATCCACTTCCCTGGCGCCCTGCTCTAGGGCCTGGCGAGCTTCATAGGCCTTGACCTGGGGAAGGGTGGCGCCCAAGGGAAACCCAATTACCGTACACACCGCAACGGAGGAATTCTCCAGGCGCTTTGCGGCAACCTCGACCCAGACGGGATTAACACATACCGAGGCAAAGTCATACTCCATCGCTTCATCACACAGCTCACAAACATCTACCGCAGTGGCCTGTGGCTTCAGTAAAGTGTGATCGATCCTTTTGCACAATGAAGTTTGCCCTTCCCAGTCGGTAATGTCCCTGGGTTCTGGATTCTCCGAGGGGATATCCCTTCGTCCCAGGGAATGGAAATACTCCACCAACCCATGCCTGACCCGGAGAATCAGCTCTGCGTTCATGATTAACCTCCCCTTCTCATGGGGTAACCCTGCTCGGTACCCATTAGCTACTCTGCCAGTAAGTCAGCAATCGAAGACAACACAAAATCCGGACGGATCTCAGAACTGGCCAACATTGCCTCATCGGTAACGCCGGTCATCACCAGAGCCGATGGAATTCCGGCATTTTGCGCCATCACCATATCCGTCTCCAGACGGTCTCCCACCATGATGCAATCCTGACCGGCTACCTGGAGAGCACTGAGGGCGATGTCCACCGTGATGGGACTGGGCTTGCCAACGACCACCTCCACCTTCTTGCCGGTGACACCTTCAATGGCTCCGATCATTCCCGCCGCGTCGGGAACTTCCCCACCGGGAACGGGACAGGTCCGATCGGCATTGGTAGCAATGAGCTTAGCGCCCTTCTTCACTGCCTGCAGGGCATGATTAAGCTTGTCGTAGTGGAAGGTGCGGTCAAAGGCGATGATCACATAATCTATTTCATAGTTCACTTCGTCGGGACTGAGGGTATAGGCGATTCCTGCCCGTTCTAAATCGGTTAGCAGCGCCTGTTCTCCGATGACATAGGTCAAGGCCTTGGGGTCCCGTTTCTTCAGGTATTGGGCGAGGACGTAGGTGGAGTTGACTACCTCTTCTTCCTGGGTTGGGATTCCCAGTCGGGTCAATTTCGCCGCGTAATCGGCTCGGGTTTCCAAGGGTTTGTTCGAGAGAAAGACTACTTTCTTTCCCAACTCCCTTAGCCGCAGAATGGTCTCCCGCGCCCCAGGGATCAGCTCGTCGCCTAGGTACACTGTTCCATCGAGGTCAAAGATATATCCATCAAATAGCTGCATAGTTATCACATCCCGTCTCGTGTATCTAACTGTCCTGGTCTTTGCCACAGTTCCTTTCGACTAGTGGATACGGCAACCACTGGGCCCCCTAGGACCATATCGATATCCTGCTGGTCCCGGATCAGTCCACCGGCAATAATGGGTACCTGGACCTCCTTGGCCAAAACATCGGTCCAGTAGGGCACCACCAGTGCCGGCAGCACCTCGACGGCATCGGGTTGGGAGTTGCGGATCACCTGGATCCCAGTGCGCAGGCTCTCGGAGTCAAGGAGAAAAACCCGCTGAATTGTCAGTAACTGACACTCCTTGGCATACCTGATCAGGTGACTGCGGGTGGTGACGATGCCGTCTAACCCCACTTCCTCGGACAAAAACCGCATCCCATCGAGATCCCGTCCAATTCCGGTGGTCAAGTCCACATGGGCGAAGGTCAACAGACCATCGTCCGCCGCCCGGGAGACCAGATCCCGCAACTTAAAGATACTCCCTCCGAGGAAAAACACCGTCTGTACGCCCTTGGCAATGGCCGCTTCTACCTCAGCCGCTTCCCGCAGCCCGGCAATGATCGGAGCCTGCCGAAAATGTTGCGCCAGAGTTTGCATCCCGGCGGCACCTCCTCTCCCAATACTTCAACTTCGCCGGCAAGAACCCTGCGTCAAGGGTCCAAGGTACTCCTCTAGCCGATGTCGCTACCCCGCCGACAGAGGATTGTTTCTTGATCCGTAACCACCCAATCCACGGGAACATCGTGGACTTCCCCGGGAACCATCGGTAGCAACTGCTCTTTAAAGGCTATCCCTATCTTGCTACCGGTAACTTTTGGCAAGAAACGATCGTAATACCCAGCACCATATCCAATCCGATACCCCCGGGGGTCAAAGGCCAGTGCCGGCACGATGACGGCATCAATTTCCTGGCCTGGAATTTGGCCTTCCCTCAAGTCCGGCTCACGGACACCAAAAGTGCCAGGGCTAAGCTGCTCCCAGCCTACCACCGGCACGGCAAGTAGCTCTTTAGTTCGCGGAACGGTGAGGGGAAAGGCGACCCTCTTGCCCTGGCGCCAGGCCCAGTTAACCAACTCAGTGGTATCCACCTCACTACCCATACTGGCATAGACCATCAGCACCTTGGCCCCCTGCACTTCGGGCATGGCCAGTAAGCGAGTCACCACTTGATGACTCTTCTCTTGTCGCTCCTTGGGGCTGAGCCCATCCCGTCGAGCCAGCACCCTTTGCCGCAGCTGCCTCTTGTTTGCCGCCAAATCCCTTCACCTCTATTCCCTTACCTGCCTGCCCCTTTGCAACCGGTTTTTCTCCAAGACAAACCAGCCAATTCCCCAAAAGATGATCAGGCCTCCCAAGAGCTGTGCCCCCGTGGGGATCTCATGGAGGAAGATCATCGCCAAGATCACAGCCCCCACCGGTTCCGCCAACACCGATACCGAAACCACAGACACCGGCAAATAGGCCAAGGACCAGTTAAAGAGGGTATGTCCTAAGAGGTTGGGACCCAGGGCCAAGGCCAAGAGAATGAGATAATCCCAAAGAGAGTAACCAAAGAAGGGTACCTGGCCAAGGGCCATGATCAAAGCCGCGACCAACGCGCCGACCCCGTAGACAATGGTGACATACAAGCCTAGGGAAAGCTCACGCCGCACCACCTGCCCCAACAGCAAATATCCCGCCATGAAACCCGCGGCCACCAAGGCCAACAGATCCCCCACCAGATATTGCTGCGATGCCTGAAGATCTTGACTGCCGATAATATATCCCCCAACTAGGGTTACCGCCAGGGCGGCAATCAGCTTGGAACTGACGGGCTCCCGCCACAACAGCCACGAGATGCCTAACACAAAGAAGGGATGCAGCGTCACCAGCACCGTGGAGCTGGCGACGGTGGTCAGACGCAGGGATTGAAACCAGGTATAGTAATGCAGCGCCAAGAACACTCCCGACAGTGCCGCCAAGGCAAAGTTCTTCCCTTGGGCCGTTAGCTGTCCCTCCCGGCGATACCGCCGCACCTCACTGCAGCAGACCGGAACTAGGACCACAGCAGAAAAGAAAAGACGGTAGAAGGCAACGGCAATGGGAGACACATCGGTAAGCCGCACCAAAACGGCAGCAAAGGAAACAGCAGCCACTGCCAGGATTAGAGCCCCATAGGCAAGGCGGGATCCACCCCGGAGGTCTACCGTTTCCTTTGCTGATTGGATATCAATGTCATTGTTCAAACTCATCGCCTCAGCTATTGCCCCTTGGGCAGCACCAAAGACACCGCCATGTTATCCGGGGCAAAATGTTGTTTCAGGCGTTGTTCCCCATCTTCAGGCGTAATTCCTTCTAGGACACTGAGGTAGTCGAACAAAGACGTGCCCCGGAAGTGGTAGCGAATGTAATTGTTGGCGATAAATTCCAGGGAATCAAAGGCCTGAAGAAATTCGCCGATGGCTTGCCGCTTCACCCGCAGGAAGGCATCGTGGTCAAAGCCCCGAGCCAACTTATCCTCAAGGTCCCCTTTGATCTTTTCGATTAATCCCTCCGGGTCGGTGGTTTCCCCGCCTAACATGGTAAACCCATATTGGGGTTCGGCGGTGTAGAAGGCACCAAAACCGTCATCGATGAGACCGGCCTCATAAAGTTCGGTGTACAGACTTGAGGTGGGCCCAAACACCACCTTGTGCAAAAGGTTAGTAACCACCGTCTGGCGCAGCAGCTCAAGCCCTTCTCCCGGGGAATTATCCTTCAGCCCCAGGTACACCAGGGGCCTTGACACCACCATCTCTTCGATAATCCGCTCCTGGTTAATCTCGTCGGGCTCTTCGGGATAAATCCGCTCAATTCCCTGATCCAAGGGGTTTTCCGGTTGACGCACATGGGCTGCAGCTAGTTCTACCACTGCCTGGGGATTCACATCCCCGATGACAAACAAAGCCATATTCCCGGGATGGTAGAAGGTGCGGTAACATAGCAACAGATCCTCTTTGGTGATCTGATAGATGGACTCGACGGTGCCCCCCACCTCAATGCGCACGGGATTTTTTTGATACAGGGCCTGCAGCAGGTTGGAGTAAACTCGGCGACCGGGACTGTCGGCATACATTCTCAATTCCTGCTCGATAATCCCCTTCTCCTTGGCCACATTGGCATCGGTGAGATAGGGGGTTTGGACAAACTCCAGCAAGGTTACCAGGGCTTCGGTAAACATATCGGTACCGGAAAAGAGGTACGAGGTAATGGTGTTGCTGGTGTAGGCGTTGGCCGCGGCCCCCAGTTCGGCAAAGCGATCGAAGACCGGCCGGTCCTCTGATTCAAACAACTTATGCTCCAGGAAATGGGCTATGCCGTCGGGCACCTTCACCCTTTGTCCAGTGCTGGGGTCGACAAATTCGCTGTCGATGGCTCCGTATTTCGTGGAGTACACCGCGTACTTTTTCTGAAACCCCGGCCGGGGCAGAACAAAGACCTCTAGACCCTGGGGCAGTTTGCAGTAGTGAAGGGTTTCCTGAAGATGAGTATTACTGAGGGTTGATATTTTCACCCTTTTCCCTCCCCTCTTGATTGGTCAAACAATACACTGTATCCAGTAGGAACCGCTGGGCGGCGGCCACCGCCTCATCCTTGGTGACGGACTCAATTCCCCTCACCATCTCGTCAATGGAAAGGATCTTGCCTCTAACGATGCCCGCGACCGTTCGGTCAATTACCAACCCCGCGGAATCACCCGCGGACTTCAGCTGGTTGATCAATCCCTTCTTCGTGGCCGACAGCTCAGCTTCCGTAATCTCTCCCCCTTGGAGAGAGGCCACCTGGTCTGTGATGATCTCCACTGCCCGGCGGTAATTCTGGGGATCGATCCCAGCAGTAGCTACCAAGGTACCCTTGGTGGTATTGAGATTTGATGAGGCATAATAAGCTAGGCTGGCCTTCTCCCGCACATTGACAAACAACTTAGAATGGGGAAAGCCCCCCAAAATCCCGTTGGCCACCAGGGCAGCAAAGTAGAGGGGATCCGCCACAGTGATCCCGGTCCGATACCCTAAGAGCAATATCGCTTGGTTAATGGGCTGGTGCTCGATTACTTCCTTGACTTCGGCCACGGTGGATTTGACCACCGCCGGAGGAATCGATTCCGTGGTTCCGGTCCGGGGAGGAAGCAATGGAAGCAGTAGGTCCACCACCTCATCGGCCTGGATATCGCCGACGACAAACACATTGATCGGTGCCGTACCCCTGACCCTTTGCCAATGTTCAGTCAAACTGGAGCTAGTAACCACCTCCAGTTCTTCAATGGTTCCATATTTATAGCGGGACGCAGCTTCCGTGGCGTACATCGCTTCGTTAAATCTTTGGTGAGCGTATCCCCGTTTGTCGTTGATCACTGCGGCAATCCGCTGACGCATCAAGGCCTTTTCCTGATCAAGATATTCATCAATAAATTGGCCCCGCTCCATGCGGGGATAAAAGGCCAACTGGGCTGCCATGGATAAGGCTGCCGCTAGTAAACCAGGCTCGGAAACATATTTGGGATTTACCGTCAACACCTCAGTGGTGATCAGCTGCTGCTCACCGATCTTCATCACGTCGGAACCATGGCGGGTCCCGTAGAGATCCGCCATCCGCAGGGCGATCTCTCTAGTGGTACCCCACTGCTCCGTTCCCCGGGCATTGACAAAGGGCAGCAGCGCCGATGCTGCCGTGTTATCGGCCAGATGGCGATGCAAAACAATCTTGATGCTGACATTTTTGAACTTCGGCGTGGGCCATACCCACAATTTCACCCCATCCTGTAACTGGTGGGACACAAATCCCATCTTAGTTTTCACCCTTTCTTCTACCACGACCACAAACCCAAGGGGTAACTGCTCACACCCACCAACGGCGGTTCATAAATTAAAGTGAGCACAAATTCACCATCAGCTTTGCTCGGACTAGGAGGAATTTTTATGACTGAGTCCTATCAACTGCTTCGGCAAGCCAGAGACCTGTTGCAGGAGGAAGTCAGACAGCTGCAGGAGACCATCGAAAGCAAACAGGCCAAACTCGATCAGTTAAACCGCCTAGTGCACGGGTCAGCTACGCCATCACCGAAGCTGACCATTAGCGAAGTGATCATCCAAATTTTGCAAGACTCGCCGACTCCTTTATCGGCTAAGGAAATATGCAGTAAAGTTCGCGAGATGGGGGTTCGGCAAAAGGCCACCAACCCTCATAATAGTATTCTTGCCCTACTTCACCATCTAAAAAAACATCCGGACTCACAGGTTTGTCAGGATCAAGACAAACGTTGGTACTGGAAGGGAGCCGCCTCCGATCACCAATCTCCTACCGATGCCAACGACTAAGCAGCCGATTGAGCCACCCCCGCTGGAGGGTAATGGCGGCATGGGGACACAGCTCCTGACAACAATAGCAGCGAATGCAGCTTTGGTAATCAATGACGGCGACATCCTTCATGGTAATCGCCCCAGGGGGACAATGGCGCTCACAGATGCGGCAGCTTTGACACAACTCAGGCTCCACCACCGGTTGGGCAAAGGCATAGGCCTGGAGCCAACGATGCAGCAGTGGCGGAAGACCTCTAATGGAAGTATGGGTCCCCGACACGGTTTGAAAATCATCCTGTTTCAGTTGTGAGATTGAGGCGCCGACCACATCAATAAACTTAGGGTTGGCCCGCCCCACTCCCCTCTCCTCGGCAAGGCGCAATGGGACAATGGATAAGGGATCTACTCCGATTAACTGACAGGCAACGGCATCGGCAGCCACCCCGTCCCTACTGACGATCAAGGCCCCCAACTTCTTTGGCTGCCCGTTGCGAGGTCCCGGCCCCTCCATGGCAACGATACCATCGATTACCGCTAATTGGGGGCTAATGCGTTGATACAAGTCCACCAACATCCCGGAGAAGTCCTCAATCTCACGAAACCGCAGATGCAGCTGCGCCTTAAAGGTCCCGGGAATGCAGCCGTAGAGATTTTTCACCGCCCCGGTGTAGCCGGTAAGGCCGTGGGTCTTCAGCTTAGCACAAGTCACAACGGCATCCGCGGCCAAGACCCTTCGGCTGATGGGCAAGCGCTTGACCACCGCACCCTTCGGACAAGCTGCTTCCTCTGGCTCCGTCAAATCCAACAACTGTGCCCCTCGACTGGCGCAGACCTCCGTCAAGCCAAGGCGTGCCGCCACCTTGACTCCAGACCCGATCCCAGGGCTGTCTCCTACCCATACCTCCCTGGCTCCCCTTCCCAGAGTATCAATCACCGCGCCAACCACTTCCGGATGGGTACAGACGGCCTGTTCCGGAGTGGAAGCCGTCAGGAGATTGGGCTTAATGAGAAGGCGCTGACCGGCAAAGGGCTGGGAGGGTATTCCCAGCAGATCCATCCCTTCCTGCATTGCAGTCTTTACCTTCGTCGGCGAGTAATCATCGACGGGGATCAGGGCTACTTTGGCCCTTGGTTCGGTGCTCAGCAAAACAACTCCTCCCTTTCTTCGGCCAATCAACACCGGGCATATTCGCCGCCCGGATCAGTCACCATATAGTCAGAGAAATTTCCCACCTTAAGGCTTGTGCAATTCCTAGTGTTGTAGTATACTTTGATGGAAGAGGCATCTATTGGATGTCCTCTGTGGTCAAGGAGGTGGCATTGTGAAGGAAAAGGTAGTTGACATTCTGGATAGAATCCGTCCCAGCTTGCAGGCCGACGGTGGAGACGTGGAACTGGTTAACGTATCCGACGACGGCATCGTTCAGGTCCGCCTCGTAGGTGCCTGCGCCGGTTGCCCGATGTCGCAAATAACTTTGAAAAATGGAATTGAGCGCATTCTCAAGGAGCACGTTCCCGAGGTAGTGAGCGTCGAAGCGGTTTAATGGACTCATTGAGCATGCGGCTTTAAGGGGCGGATTCTTCCGTCCCTTTTTGCCTTCAGCAAAGGTTTTGGCCAGTTCTCGCTGACAGGGTGGTGGCAACCGATGAACAGCAGCAGTTCCAGGATCCTAAAAACCAAGATCATAGAATTTGCCCAAAGCTGCGGCTTCGATCTAATTGGATTTACCGACGCCCAACCCTTTGTCCGCAGCTTCCAGGTGATGGAGCAGCGGGTCAAGGCGGGAATCTACCCCCAGGGACTGGCGGAATCGGACCTGCGGCTTCGTACAGAGCCCCAGCGGATCTTGCCTGGAGCCAAGACCATCATTTCCTTGGCGGTATCCTATGCCACCATCGAACCTCCCAGCCCCCCGGAGGATTCCCTACAGGGAGTTTTGTCCCGGTACGCCTGGGGCCAGGATTATCATCACGTGCTTCGGCCCCGGCTGGAAAAGCTGGCCGCCTTTATCGAGAATCTAGGAACCTATCGTTGTGTATTCATGAGCGATACCGGACCTTTAAGTGATCGCGCCGCGGCCAACCGAGCGGGATTGGGAGTCTTTGGCTGGAACTCCGCCTTGATTACCCCCGACTACGGATCCTGGGTCTTCTTGGCGGAAATCATCACCGATCTGGCGCTGCCTCCCGACCCACCCCAGGAGGGAACCTGCCGACAATGCGGCCGCTGCCACGAGGCCTGTCCCACCGGAGCCATTGAGGCGCCCTACAGGGTTAACCCCTTTAAGTGCCTATCCTACCTCACCCAAATGAAATCCCCCATTCCCGAGAAGTTCCGGGCAAGCATGGGACGACGGCTCTTTGGCTGCGATACCTGTCAAGCAGTCTGTCCCCACAACAGGGCCGCCCTTCGGGGCAACCACAAGGAGTTTGAGCCCGGTCCGGCGGGCCCAACCCCGGATCTAGGGGCAATACTTACCATGTCCAAGAAGGAGTTTGCTGCCGCCTACGGCCAGACGGCCGCCAGTTGGCGGGGACGTCGGGTACTGCAGCGCAACGCGGCCATCGTCCTTGGGAATACCAGATTACCCCAGGCCGTCGAGCCCCTGGCCCATGCCCTCCAGGATCCCAAACCCCAGGTGCAAGAGGCTGCCCTGTGGGCTCTAAAACAGATCAACACAAAGGCCGCTCGCAGCTTGATCGCAAGCTATCACGAGCGACCTGAAAGGTAACTGTTATCTTAGTTATTGGGCTACTGGGGAAAACCCGCACTCTGCCAGGAAGGCCAGGAAGGCCCTTTGCCCTGTCTCATCCAGCTTAAAGACCCCGGCATCCTCCAGCACCCGGGCAAACTTGGCTCCCACCTCATCCTGAAGAATTGCCATCGCCTGGGAGTAATCCTGGGGACTGTACCGCTGCTGCAGTTCAGCAATCCAGGGCAGGTGTTGCTCCAGTCCGTGGTCTTCGGCCTCGGATAGAGAACGGTTGCCCAGCAGAATTTCCGCAATCTCCTGGAGTTCCCGCTGCAATCGGCCCGGCAATACCGCCAGTCCCATTACCTCGATGAGCCCGATATTCTCCTTCTTGATGTGGTGCAAATCCCCATGGGGGTGGAAAATTCCCAAGGGATGCTCATCGCTGGTGCGGTTGTTGCGTAAAACTAGGTCCAGCTCAAAGCGGCCATCCTCCCCTCGCCGTGCGATGGGAGTGATGGTATTGTGCCGCACCACCTGTTGATCTTCACCTTGACTGGTGGCCAAAATCTCCACCTCGGGATCGGAATATCCCCTCCAGGCCTCCAGCACCTGTGTCGCCAAAGGAATCAGCGCCTCCCCATCTGCACAGCGCAGTCTCAGAGTTGACAATGGCCAGTGCAAGATGGCAGCCTCAACCTCCGGCCATTCTCGGTGCCTCAAGACAGTGCGCACCGCCGCCCTTTCCATCGGGAACCGGTGAAAGCCGCCCTGGTAGTGATCGTGGCTGAGGATGGAGCCACCGACGATGGGCAAGTCGGCATTGGACCCGATGAAGTAGTGGGGTACCTGCCGGACAAAGGCGATGAGATTGGCAAAGGTCTCCCGATTGATCTCCATCGGGACGTGCTCTGCGTGGAGCACGATACAGTGCTGATGGTAGTACACATAGGGTGAGTATTGGAAATACCACTGCTTCCCGTTCAAGGTCAGAGGCAAAATGCGATGGTTTTGTCTAGCCGGGTGATTAATCCGCCCGGGATAGCCTACGTTTTCCCGACACAGAGCACAGGCGGGATACCCACTTTGGGGGGCATTACGGGCAGCAGCAATCTCCCGGGGATCCTTTTCGGGTTTTGACAGATTGATGGTAATCTCCAGCTCGCCATACTCCGTCTGGCTTGTCCAGATTACATTCTTGGCGATCCGCCCTTGGCGGATGTACAAGGTGTCCTGGCTGAACTGGTAAAAGCGATCCAAGGCTTCTGCCACACCGTAGGTGGTTTTGTCCCGTTGAAACTGTTCAATCACCTGGGAGGAACGGGGAGTTAACAACCCCATCAGCTTGGTGTCAAAGAGATCCCGATGGGTGGTGGTATCCTCGATGAAACCCTCCTGCACGGCATAGTCCACGAGCTTAGCTACGGCAGCCTCCGGGGTTGGGGGAACTTCGATCTGCGGATCGGGGGCAAGGACTGCGGCTGGCTCCGCCAGTCCCATCACCTCTAGCAGGGCGTTGCGGATCTCCACTAGGTCAACCGGCACGACCAAGCCCCGATCTAGCCCATAGGCTAAGAGTCTTTCCACTTCTTCCTTGGCAATTTCCTGAGTGATTGGGCCTGTCACTGAACTTCTACTCCCTTCCCTGGCACTTGCTTTTCCCATAAAAACACTTAAATCAACCGACCATCGGTGGTAAACTCCATGGCCTTTGGCTCTCCCACTATTTCGATCCTGGGATTCGCCTTAGCTTCCGGCAGCAAAGCAGTGGAAATCTCAATCGTCGACAGCTCCAAGGTATTCTTGATGCGCACTACCTTGGCCTCTTCCGGTTCCACGCCGTTACAGGTACGCAAGCCCACCACAATGGCCTGATGGTCCGTCTCCATAACCATAGGGATCTTAGCACCCCTTATTTCCGTAGAGGTGATGGAGTTGGCGTAGGTGTACTGGAAATTGATCCCTTCAAAGAGCCGCCGGGTAATAACATCGGCCATACCTAAACCGTTGGCATTGCCGTGGGTTTCCTCGGTGAGGTCCAGGACCACCACCTTCTGAATCCGGGGAGTATGATCCATCACATCCAAATGCCGAGGGATATAGCGTCCGGTGACGTTGGGATCCATCCCATCGCCGCTGATGTCCTTACCGATCTCCTCCACGATCAAAAGATCAAAGTCGTCGAAGAGAATCCGGGGCATGTTCTCCCGGGCAATGGTCAACAAACGGGCATCCTCTGCCTCAAAATCATTGGGATGCACTGCCTGCAGCAGCATCGTTTCATCGTAACCATTTTCCACGATGGCCAGCCCCGCCAGAATCGGCGCCTTCTCGAGGATTACTCGCCCGGCCGCGGGGATTAACTCGGCAAAGCGGGCGAATCCTTGGCGATGAATGACGGTGGCACCCTTGTGCTTTCCTAGACCAATCACCATCATCTTCATCAAGCCGCTCTCAACCTTGCCCCGAAAGGCAGTGTGGGGCTTCACTCGCCCGACCACAAATATGCCATCAGCTTCCATCGCGGGCTTGGAGACATAGACCTCTACACCATCGGGGGTATGGCCCACCAAAACAACATCCATTTCCGCGCGAATGGGTACACCCATGGTTTCCTCGGTCACACCGTAACTGGCCAAGACCTCCCGTTGACCCTCGGGATTGGCGCCTCCGTGACTGCCCATGGCTGGAACGATAAAGGGAGCAACACCCAGGGCCTTGAGGTTGTCGATGACGGCCTTGGTGATCCGGGCAATATTGCTGATCCCCCGGCTGCCCACGGTTACCGCCAACGATTGTCCCGCCTGAAACTGACCACGAATTTCCGGTTTGGCCAGTTCCGCGGCCACGGCAGCCTCGATATCATCGATTTTGTCAGCGACGAAACTCTGTCTAATTGTTACCATCTGGGGAAAATTGATGTCAAATCCACCTTCAATTATCGGCACAGCCCTTGCCTCCTTGTCTGATCAACCCAGGATGACATCGCAAGATGCCATCGCAAAGCAACGCCGGCAATACTACCATAAGCCCTGCAGGTACCTGCAGGGCTTCTTTTCCTTGACTTACCATGCTTTAAAGGATTACAAACTAAACTGCTTCTTCTCCATCATCGCAAAGACCTGGGCGGCGTCCTTGTCACCCCGGCCAGATACATTGACGATGATAATCTGATCCCGGTCACACTGGGCGGCTAGTTTCATCCCATGGGCTACGGCATGGGCACTTTCCAGAGCGGGGATAATTCCCTCCAGCCGGGAGAGATCCTTGAAAGCCTTTAGCGCCTCGTCATCGGTGATGGTGACATACTTGGCTCTTCCAGAGACCTTGTAGAAGCTGTGTTCCGGCCCCACTCCGGGATAGTCTAAACCTGCGGCTACGGAATGGGTGGGAATCGGCTCCCCGGAGGCATCGAGGGTGGCAAAGCATTTGAAACCATGGAGAATGCCCGGTTGACCATAGGTCAGGGGAGCGGCGTGTTCACCGGGGCCGCTGCCAACCCCTCCCGGCTCAACGCCGATCATAGCAACACTAGTATCGTCATAGAAGGGAGCAAATAGACCAATGGAGTTGCTCCCGCCGCCAACACAGGCCACTAGATAATCTGGAAGTCGGCCTTCTTTCTCTAGAATCTGGGCCCGAGCTTCCCGCCCGATAATCGACTGGAAGTGACGCACGATCAGGGGGAAGGGGTGAGGCCCAACGACGGAACCCAACATATAGTATGTAGTTTCATAGTTGGCGGTTAAATCCCGGAGGGCTTCATCGACGGCATCCTTCAAGGTTCTCGTTCCCGTGGTCACCGGGACCACCTTGGCTCCCAAAAGCTCCATCCGGAATACATTCAGAGCCTGGCGTTTAGTATCTTCCTCGCCCATATACACCGTGCAGTCCATCCCAAACATGGCGCAGGCCGTTGCCGGCGCCACCCCATGCTGACCGGCACCGGGCGCGGCGATCACCCGCTTGATTCCCATGCGCTTGGCCAGCAGGGCTTGACCGATGACATTGTTAATCTTATGGGCTCCGGTATGGTTGAGATCCTCTCGCTTGAGATAGATCTTGGCACCACCGACATGCTCTGTTAGCCCTTCGGCAAAATACAGCGGACTGGGACGACCAACATACTCCCGATTGTAGTAGTCTAATTCCGCCAAGAACTCTGGGTCATCCCGATAGCGAAGAAAGGCTTCCTCTAAGTGATCCAGGACCCGCTGCAGCTCCGGTGAAACATAACTGCCGCCAAACTCCCCGTAAAGCCCGTTAACCCCCAACTGGTCTCCCGATACAGAATTAGTCTTACCCTGGCTAATCACAGCTTTTTGCTCTTTGCTCATCTAGGCTCCTCCTCGCTGTTCTCAAACTCAGCTAAATCTCATTCATTACTTCCTGCAAACAGGCTAATACATAGCTAACATCTTCGGCACTGATTTGATAATGGGTGACAAATCTAATGGATTGCTCCGTTCTCGGAGACAACACAATTCCCCGTTGGGCTAGGCGCCGGCACACTTCCGGGGCGGAAATCAACTCGGGGTCGATGGTCGCAAAGACGATATTAGTCTGCACCCGGCTTAGATCCACGGTAAAGCCCGGCACCTGGGTTAAACCTTCAGCCAGGGCCCTGGCATTGGCATGGTCCTGATCCAACCGGGTAGTCATTTGCTCTAAGGCAATGATCCCAGCGGCCGCTAGAACCCCGGCATGGCGCATTCCTCCGCCCAATTGTTTGCGAAACTTCCGGGCCCGATTAATAAACTCTTGGCTGCCGGACAAAATTGATCCCACGGGAGCCGCCAGGCCCTTAGACAAACAAAACATCACCGAATCTACCTGGTCAGTAATATCCGTTACCGGCCTTTTTAGGTAAGTAGCGGCATTGAACACCCGGGCTCCGTCAAGGTGCACAGCCAAACCTGCGCTCCTGGCCACCGTCGCTACTTCCGCCAAGGTTTCCGGAGGGGTAACGGTACCTCCCGCCACATTGTGGGTATTTTCTAAACACAACAGGGCTTGATCGGGAAAGTGCAGTTCTCGATTTCGCAGGACGGACTGTACCAGCTCAGGGGTAACCACCCCATCGGGAGCGGAAATAGCCCTGGGGATCAGTCCCGCAATGGCTCCGATGCCCCCCACTTCATAGTTGTAAATGTGGCTGTTGGCCTCCAGGATCACTTCTTGGCCTGGGCGGGTATGGGACAGCAATGCCAACAGGTTACCCATGGTCCCTGAGGGGACAAACAAGGCAGCTTCCTTACCAACCTTCTCCGCGGCCAAGGCCTCTAACCGATTGATCGTCGGGTCTTCTCCATAGACGTCATCGCCAACGGGGGCTGCTGCCATCGCCTCCCGCATCTGGGGCGTTGGTTGTGTTACTGTATCACTGCGTAGGTCAATAACTTTGTCCATGCCATCACCTTCCATCCAGCGTATGGACAGATATTCCCCGCCGCCTAAGTCATCTCCTGCATCCTGTCCACCCACGGGACGCGAAGTCGTTGGTAACAGGAACTTACTGCCGGGAATTAGAGCAGCGGAAGGGTTAAGTCCACCACCACCGGTCGGTGATCGGAACCATCGGCATCCACTACCGCCACATCTTTGACGGTGATGTCAGCAGTAGTAAATACATAATCAATGCGGGCAGCCTTGGGGCCAATCAAGGTTGGTTCCAACCCTCGGCCAAGCAAGGCGGCAGAATCCCGTAAACCGGCCTCAAACATCGCCTTGACTTCTAGACTGGTGGAAGTGCTGTTAAAATCCCCGGCGACAATTACCGGCCCCTCCAATTCGGCGACGTAAGCCAACATCTTGGTCAGGTGGGTTAACCGGTGATCGTGCTCAAGCCCCAAGTGGGTAGAGATAAAGTGAAAGCTGCCAATGGGGCTGGTAATCTCACTGTGCAAAAAGGCACGGTTTTCCGTCAGTCCCGGGGCCTCGACAACTACGTTGTTGACATTTTGCAGAGGATACTTGCTTAAAATGGCGTTACCATAGTATCCGGGACCTCGTCCGAGGTTCAAAAGACTTCGCAAAGCTGGTCCATAGGCCACTTCCATATCCAGCAGTTCCGCTAAGACTTGAGCTTGATCCTCCCAGTCTGACCGAGGTGAAAAGTTGTTGTCTACTTCCTGGAGGGCGATGACATCGGGATCTAGTTCCCGCAGGATGGCGGCAATGCGCGCTAAATCTAAGATCCCATCTAAGCCCTCGCCGTGTCTGATGTTATAGGTTACTACTCGAATTTTCCACTGACGGGCTGCATCCATCTCCATTGAAATCACCTGTTTCTCAGCTACTGCCCCTGATGGTTCAACTAACTCATCCTCTGGGCTCCATTTTTCGTTACCCGATTGTGCTTCAAATCCTGGCAAGAGAACTCCTTCTACTTGTAGATAAAAAAAGCCCTGAACCAGCAAAATCACTGCCAGGGCTAAAACCCCCAGTCTAGATTGGCGCAAGTGCTACCCACCTCCCACGGGTTCAGCAGCAGAGGTTAGAAACAGGTGTGAGTAATCCCTTTAGGATTAAATTCTGGAGAAGCTCTGCTCACACCTCTTGGTAGACATTGCGCTGGCTTTGGTAAGTTCTTGCTCTAGACGGGGAAATCTACGTATTCACTTCCCAGGACTTCCACGTGGCTCTGTCCCCCAGTCAGCTCCTGCACCAGGGTCTCAAGGCCTCCCAGTCTCGCCGGGGGAACTAGGCCGGAAAAGGTGACCCTGTCGGTATAGGATACCGGTTCCAGGATCAGTTGATCATAGCCGTGCAGCTCGTTCTCCATTTTCCCACTGGTGGAGTAGTCCACGGTAATTTGGATGCGATTGTGCAAAACCTTGCGCACAACGCCCGCGGCTTCAATTCCCACCTTGGCGCCTCTACTGTAGGCCCGCACCAAACCGCTGGCCCCCAGGAGAGTACCCCCGAAGTACCGGGTGACGACAACAACGGTATTTTTCAAGCCCATTTGCTTCAACACTTCCAGGGTGGGAACTCCCGCGGTCCCGCTGGGCTCCCCATCGTCGCTGTAGCGCTGCCATTGGTCCTGTTCCCCGATTTGATAGGCCCAGACGTTATGGGTAGCGGTCTTGTGTTCGTCGGAGATCTTGGCGATAAATTCCATCGCCTCGGCCTCAGACTCCGCGGGGGCAGCGTGACCAATGAACTTCGAGCGTTTCACCACGATGAGGTCTGAGCCAGGGCCGGCGACACTCAAATATTCCGGTAACTGCATAACATCACCTCGAAGGTTGCTAAAAGTCAACGAATTTGCAGGACTGTTGGTCCCTAAATAGTAGTTCCTTGGTAGGGGAAAACCAGATTTAAAGGAGGCTTCTGGTCTTGAATAACAAAAGGCAAACCTGGAATCAACTGTATCAAGAAGCATTGCCGCAAAGTCTACAGGAAGTTCGCGATGTCCCAGGTATCATTTTAGGATTTCACTCAACCATCGACGGACTGAAGCGAATCACCGCTCCGATCCTCCAAGAAATCCTGACCAAGGATGAATCACTGCTGCAACAGGTGTTGGATCGGTTAGGGTCGGTACCCCCGGAAATTAACGGTCCCGTAGATCTCTTGGTGGCACTGATCGATTCGATGCAAAGGGGCAAAGCCCTGCAGCTGATGATCCGCAACCAAGAGACCGCCGATTGGACTATGGAGAATTTCGGTTATGATGAAATCCGGATGGGAGGCACTTCCGGCAACATGGCCAATTCCCTCTGCCCCCTCCCCTTTGATAAGATCCTGGTCTACGCCAATCCCTTAACCAGGGAGCAGGCAGAACTCTTCGCCGATGCACCTAATCTCAATGTACTTACTTCGGATCATCGCCTGGCCCACCCCCATCAGGCCTGGGAAAATGAGGGCATTTACGCGCTGCACTGGATCTTTGAGTATCAAGCCGGCGAAGAAATCGACCTGCCGGGATTGAAATTCACTACACCCAGGGCCAATCGCTTTATTGCTGCCTGGAATCCAATCAACAACAAGCTGCAGATCGACCCGAACTTCAAAGCCGGGCTGCAGGAGCACATCAATGAGTTTACCCATATGCTGGTCAGTGGGTTCCACATCCTCTCGGAAAGCTATCCCGATGGAACCACTTGGAAGGATTACCTGCTGCCGGTGGCAGACTACCTCAAGCAGGTGAAGCTGGAGAACCCCAACCTGAAGATGCACTACGAGTTTGCCTCCATTGCCAGCGGTCAGATCCGCAAGGGCATTGTGGATCACATCTTAACGGTGGTACACAGCCTAGGCCTAAACGAAGTAGAGCTTCTGGCCATTCTCAAGGACATTGGTGAAGAGGAACTTGCGGCTAACCTGGAAAAGGAGAATTCCATCGAAGCGGTTTTTGCCGGAGTCAATCGGCTGATGGAGATTACTGGAATTAAGCGGATTCAGCTCCATGATCTGGGCTACTACTTAACCCTAGTGGACTGCCGCTATTCCGATGGCGAGACCACCCTGCGGGGTTCCCTGCTTGCCGCCACCCTAGCAGCCAGCCGGGCTCTCCTGGGCAGGATCGGTACCGACGACGAAATCGCCCAGGGCCTCGATGTAGAGTTGTCCGCCGATGGCATGAGCAAACTGGAGCAACTGGCGACCAGTCTAGGTGCACCGGAGCTCGCGGAAAAAGGATACACCAAGGTTGGCGAACACTATGTGGTGATGACGCCTACGAAGGTGGTAGCCAGACCGGCCATTACCGTGGGGATGGGTGATATCATCTCATCCTCGGCCTTTATCATCGGTTCTGGCATCTAGAGGAAAGACAAATACCGATCGAAAAGCGGAGGGACTTCCCTCCGCTTGTGTTTTTGATCAATTGCTGTGTCTCGAAGCCTTGGCGCTTTCCTGGAGCTGCCTGATGGCCCACTGCAGTTTCCGTGGCAATTCTCCTTCAGAGTCCGGTCCAACGTCACCGAAGGTCTTCTCTTCCGGGAGAAGCTCTCCCGTGGGGATGGGATTGGGAGCAGCTTCACCCCAAGGGCCCTTGGTTAGGCTCTTATTTCTGTCTTCATCTTGAGTAAGACACTCACCTGGGCCCAGCTCACCTTCCTCCATCAACGCCGACTGCAAAACCGGCAGAACCTGGGGATCTCCGTACTCAACCAAAGCCTGGAGGATGGATATCCTCTGACTTGCCGGACGCAGGGTCTGAAAGAGGCCTACCAGGGTATTTAACACTTCTTCGCTGGGGCTGACACCGGACAATACCCTCGCTAGGATCACCTTGGCTTCGTCACTGTCCAGGGTCTCGATCCTTTTGACAATCCGGTTAACGGCCTTCTGTCCAATGAAGCGCAGGGCCCCGATGGCCTCCTCTAGCAGCGGTCCCTGAAGCCCACCCCACAGGATCGCATCGACCATGGAGTCGATCACTGCGTTGGTTGGGATGTGGCGCAGGATGCGAAGGCAATAAAGGGCTGCCCACCCATCGCCGGGAGCCTCTGGTCTTAGCATTCCAGGAGTCTCGATTACCGCTTGCAGCAGCGGTCGCACCGGTCGAAAATCGCTGGGCCTAACCCTTCTTTCGATGTCGAGATCCGGTGTTCCGGAAAAGATCAGGGTCAATAGATGATCTAACTCGTCGTTTTCCAATACTTCGCCATTGGTATAGTCCAGGGAACTGAAGGGGTATCGGCGGTTCCGAAAGGCCTTGAGATCGATGACAGCCGCGGATTGCTGGCTGCTCCACTTTTCCCGTTCTCTGGAGATCTCATCGAAGGGAAAGGAAAAGTGTGGGGCCGCGGCAAAATTGCCCACCAGACTCAAGATTCCTCGGACCCAGATCTGCAGCTGGCCCTTGAGAACGTAAAGCCAGGAGGGTCTAATTCGCCTTCCCCGAAGGGCCATCGCCCCTACCTGGGACACCAGGTGAAGGGCCTTCTCATAGGACCCATCGATTTCCTTCTGCGCCTTATACAACAACTCGTTGATGTTCTTGTTGGGGTTGTAGTCGTTGTTCATGTAGGCTGCGAACATGCGCCGATACAAGGGAAGCCGTTCCTTGATAATCCAGCCCCCGGTGTCCAGGTAACCGTCCACCATCATCCGCACATCGATGGGCATATCTGGAGCGGTCAATCGCCCTTCTGACTGATGAATCAAGGATTCCACTAGGTCAAAAATCGCTTCTGCTTCTTCCTCCGAGGCTAGACTGGCCCACATATAGGCCAAGGTAATCAATAACTCCACGGTACTGGCATACCCTGCTAGAATCAGTCCCCGGTCGTAAAAGAGCATGTTGTCACGTAGGTCGAGGCAGGTCTCAACGAAGCCATCAAAATCAACGACATACTCCAGCTCACGAAAAATATCCCAATGTCTGGCTCGCACCCTGCAGACCTCGCTTTCTACTTGAGACATCGATTATTACGTCTGTAACCAAAACTTACCTTTCCCCATTTCGCAAACGCAGATGCATAAGACCTGCCACAGTCTTGGCATCGGTAATCTCACCGGATCTGATCATCTGGTCTAGTTTATTCAGAGGAATCCACCTAACTTCAATATCCTCTGTATCATCCAAATTCTGCTCTCCCATAGTCAAATCCTCTGCCAGGTACAAGTGAATTACCTCGGTACTGTAGCCTGGAGCGATATGCAGCACCCCGAGCTTTTCCCAGCGGGCCGCTCGACAACCGGTCTCTTCCTCTAACTCCCGCACCGCACACTCATCGGGATCCTCGTTGAATTCCAGAGTCCCAGCGGGAATCTCCAGCATCTTGCGCCCAATCGCAGGCCTAGTTTGCCACACAAAGGCCATCCGATCACCGTCAATGGCCAAAATGGCCACAGCTCCGGAGTGGCGCACTATCTTGTAATCCTTTTCTATCCCATTGATACATACCCGCTGAGTGGTCATCTCCAGCATCCCGATCACCTCTTAATATATGTTTATAGATACAAAAAGGGGCCACTAAAGGCCCCGCTGCTTTTGTACTAAATCCAACTATTATTCCGGTTGAGCAGCATCGGTCGGACAGACGTCGGCACAAGCACCGCAATCAGTGCACAGATCGGCATCGATAACGTACTTGTCGTCGCCCTCGCTGATGGCTTCAACTGGACACTCGTCGGCGCAGACGCCGCAAGCGATACAGTCGTCGCTGATCACGTGAGCCATTACACGCACCTCCCTAATCCTCTATACAGGTCCAGCTAGACAGGTTCAGCTAGCTTTCAGACTAAACTAAACTATATCCGCTGCCTCCTATATGGTACTACCGAGCTTTGGGGTTGTCAATAAATTGCACCGCACCCATTTATTAGTGACTTCGCGGCTCTTTTCCTCCTAAAGGGCCAGCCCAGAGTTGCAAATCTGATCCAAGAAGGATCCTGGGGTTTTTTCGGGAAGATTTGCTACTAAGGTTACCCCGGGTGCTCCAAGCAGGGACCAACCCCAGCTCCAAGGAGTACTGTAGATGGGAAAGCCATGGGTTTATGATTCTACATGGAGGGAGGGTACCCGACTGCGCGGTGAAAGCAAGTGCAGCCGGTCTGAGGATATGGATACCAACAAGACCGATCTTCATGTCTACTCCATTGGTCATGTGATGGAGAAAACCGGGCTATCGGCCCGACAGATTCGCTACTATGATCAAGTGGGATTGATTTCCCCACAGCGAACCGCGGGAAATCAGCGGAGATTTTCCGACAGAGATATCCAACGTTTGCTGCTGATCAAAGACCTAATCCAGAAGAATCTCACCACGGAAGCTATCAAAGAAATTCTCGAAGGCGAAAACATCCAGGACGCCGACTACCACACGGAGGAACAAAGGGCCAAGGACCGATTAACCCCCAAGGAACTAACCAGCCTATACCCCGTCCTGGATTCGGCCACCTTGCAGCGAATTCTCCAGGAAAGACGCCTATCTCGAGAAGACAAATGATCTAATCAATCGCAAATTAGATGGATAAGGAGTGCAGTAATGCAATTATTAGTCAGGGATAGAGACTTCTACAAGACAGCTCTAATGATCGCTGTTCCGGTAGTAGCTCAATCGATCATTAATATTTCGGTGAACCTAGTAGATACCATCATGCTCGGCTCCCTGGGAGATGTCCAAATTGCCGGATCCTCCCTGGGTAATCAATTCTTTTTCATCTTTAACGTACTCTGTTTGGGAATGGGCGGCGGTGCCGCGGTGATGACTGGCCAATACTGGGGCATCGAAGACACCCAGTCCTTCCGCAAAACCCTGGCCCTGATGTGGCGGGTGTGTGTCTCCTTTGCCCTGTTATTTTCTCTCTTGGCCTTCACCTTTCCTAGGCAAATCCTTTCGATCTATACCAAGGACCCAGAGGTAATTGTCAGTGGGGCTAGGTATTTGCGCATCCTGGCCTTCGCTTTTCTCTTTCACGGACTCAACCTAACAACGATTATCGTCCTGCGCACCGCCAGAATTGTCCGGATTGGACTTCTGGCATCTCTGGTAGCCTTTCTTGTCAAGCTGTTCTTCAACTGGGTCCTGATCTTCGGGAATCTGGGAGCGCCTCGGTTGGAGATTGCAGGGGCGGCCATTACTACCGTGATCGCCCGCATCTGTGAGTTCTCCGTTACCTTCGGCTACCTGTTGTGGTTTGACGAAAGACTGAAGGTGAAAATTACCGACTTCTTCCGCCGGATCGATCTGCATATCGTGAAGCAGTTCATCCATATGGCTGTGCCGGTAATCGTCAGTGACGGATTGCTTACCTTGGGAAACAATGCCTTGGCGATGATCATGGGCCGGATGGGCACCGCGATGGTGGCTGCCCACGCCATCACCAATGTTACCATGCAGCTCAGCACTGTAGCTACTCAAGGACTGTCTAGTACTAGTTCGGTGATGACCTCCAACACCGTGGGCCGGGAGGAATATGACAAGGCCCAGGCCCAAGGGTATACCTTCTTAACCTTAAGCGTGTTTATTGGCATCTTCGCCGGAATCTTCATTCTGGTGACCAAACCCTTTGTGCTCAGCCTGTACAACGTAACCGCTGAGACCCGGGCGGTGGCCTCTCAGCTGTTGTCGGTCATGGCTCTGATCGTTCTTTTCCAATGCGTCCAATCGGTGATGACCAAAGGGGTACTCCGAGGGGGAGGAGACACCAAGTTCCTCATGCTGGCCGATGCCCTTTTCCTATGGGTGGCCTCTATCCCTCTAGGTTACCTAACAGGTCTTGTATGGAACATGCCCCCCTACATAGTCTATTTCTGTCTATATATAGACTTTGCGATTAAGTCCTTCTGGTGCATTTTCCGGCTCCGAAGCAGAAAATGGATCCGAAACGTGCGGCATATCGAACCGCAACGTACTACTGAAAGCCTAGCTTCTTAATACAGATCTTCTCAATGCTCCATCGGTAGTTGCTTCCAGTGCGGTACGGCTCGGGCAATATCTTGACAAGAGAGTCGATATCCGCACTCGAAGCAGCACCGCCAAGAGCATGAGAAGGAACTTACCCATATCGCCATACAGTATTGGAAGCCGATGCTTCCGAACACGACTACATCTTGAAAAACTTCAGTGCGGAACCATCGAGCAATTGGAATAGTACGAAGCTTTGCCGGCGGTACCCCCATGGCCCACGTGTCTCCTAACCGTATAACCGACTCCACCGAAAAGTTCCAAATGGGACCATGTCATCATAGCGATCTCGAATCTATGGGACGACCATACGAGGAGTTCTACGACTTCTACAAGCTTGCCCAACATTCGACAACAACGAAAGATAACAACTCATCCAATACACAGCCAACAAGAAAGAGACCCGACAGTCTACCAGGTCTCTGTCCGCACTCCCGATTTGAACCGAATTCGGTGATCGAATTAACCGAAATACACGTTTTTTCTACTGGACGTATCTAGATATATCCCCTACGTCCGCACGTGCCTCTTCGATAAGACCATCTTTTTCGCCGCAACGTTGATTGCCGGCACTTATCCAATGTTCCCGGTGCGAAAGTACCTATGTAGCAGAACGAATCTTCACCCGGGTATCTCCTAGTCCCATATCCAGGATCGTTAAGAAATATTGCTGCAGCTTCTTCTTGCGCTCACTAAAGAAGCGCTCTGTTGGGACTTCGCGCTCACCCAGCTCTTGCAGCATCTCACCTAACTCTTTGACCAACCAGTGGTCACCCAACCCCACTTCCTGATATGCCTTGAACGACTCTTTAGCCGGCTTATTTCCCAGTCGACTGTTACTCGGTCTGTCCAGGAGCATGAAGTTTCCGAGTTCATTTACGTACTGTTTCCTCTGTCTTGAATCAGTATCTTTCGGATGGAAGTACTCATCACGTTTGGATTCATCTATGTTTTCTGGCTCAAAGTGATCTAGTTCAAGCGTTTTCACTTTCGTAAAGAGAGGTTGACTGTTTGCATAGTGAAGATGATTATCTCGCTTGTCGGTACGAAGCAATCTCATGAAGAGTAGTTTTATCTTGAAATTCTGATCCTGGTTCCTATCTTTCATCCATTGGTCGGTCCAATCAGTAAATTCCTTTTCAGCCTTCCTAAATTCGTCTCTGGTCAAACTAAAGCAATATAACTCTGGTCTTCCGTAATGTGCATCCTTAATGATCCTCTTTGCTGCCTCCCTAGGTAGCTTGAAGTCCTTAGACATGATTGCTAGCCTTGAAAGATCATGGGCACAACTATGTATGTACATGAACCTATTATCAGTATGGTCACTATCCTTTTTGAGCTCCTTCAAGAACCTCTCAAACTCTGTCATATCGAACTCTTCATAACACTGACTCGAGAAACTGTGGAGCACTACGTTTACAAGAGCACACATGACTCCATCTAGATTAAGGGCATTCAGTAGATGGAAGGTCTTATACGTAATGGAAGCATCCAAAGCGTTGTCGGCCTCAATCGCCGGCTGGTACTTTTTCCGAAACGGAAGCTCATATACACTCAATAATGTCTTGATAGCCTCAAAACATCGAAACTCATATCGAATATCTTCGAATCTATACGGTCGTTCAGGAAGCGAGTATCGCTCATCCAAATATTCTTTGATTGCCCTACAGTTCCGGCTGTGCAATACAAGAAGGACTCACCAATACCTAGCCGAAGTTAGCAATTGACTGACACATCCCACCCACTGATAGTCACTGGCTAGGTCTGCTTAATTCTCAAAATCGGGAGGGCTATGAGATGGAATCTGCAGGGGTAATAAACAGCGACATTACCATTATCGGCGCGGGGCCCGGTGGCTACGTAGCCGCCATCCAGGGTGCTAAACTGGGAGCAAAGGTAGTCTTAATTGAGAAGGACAAAGTGGGTGGAACCTGTCTCAATCGGGGCTGTATCCCTACTAAAGCTTTGGTTCGCTCAGCAGAAGTGTATGAAAGCCTGAAAAACGCCAAGGATTTTGGCTGCATCGCCCAGGATGTAGGAGTGGATATGGCCGCGGTTATTGACCGCAAGGACCAAATTGTCGGTCAGTTAGTAAGGGGCATCGAACACTTACTGAAGAAGAACCAAGTTACTCTGCTTACCGGAACTGCTCAACTTCAAGATGCCCATACTGTCATCGTAGATGATGGTGGTGGTACTAAGACAACGGTTCAATCAAAAAACATCATCATTGCCACCGGCTCTAATCCCATCCGATTGCCGATTCCCGGCAGCGATCTGCCTCAGGTGATGGATTCCACCGAGGCTTTGGAAACCAAGGAGCTGCCTAAGTCCCTGGCGATTATCGGCGGTGGAATCATCGGGATGGAGTTTGCCTTTATCTACGCCAGTTTCGGGGTGGAAGTCAGTGTCATCGAGTTCCTCGACGATATCCTCTCCATGCTAGACACCGACCTTCGCCGCCAAATCGCCCTCAGTGCCCGCCGGGCGGGAATCAAGCTCTACACCGGAGCGAGGGCTGAAGCCATCGAGGAGGCGGAAGATGGAGGCTGTGTTCTTTCCTTTACCCACAAGGGGGAAGTTAAGTCCCTCAGTGTCGACCGAGTACTGGTTGCCGTTGGACGTCGACCAAACCTTGGTGGCCTGGAGCTTAAGCGGATCGGCATTGAGCTCAACGACTCCCGTCGGGGAATCAAGGTCAATAACCGGATGCAGACCAATATTCCCCACATCTATGCTGTTGGGGATGTAACGGACAGGATACAGCTGGCCCATGTGGCTTCCCAACAGGGTATCGTCGCGGTGGAGAATATCGTGGGTAATGACGTTGTGATGGACTACAGCGCGGTTCCCAATGCGCTCTTTACTCAACCAGAGATTGCCACCGTGGGCCTTTCGGAAGCAGAGGCCAAGGCCCAGGGAATTGATTACCAGGTAGGCACCTTCCCCTTTGCCGCCAACGGCAAGGCCCTGACCTATGGAACCAACCGCGGTATGGTCAAGGTTATTACTGAGAAATCCTCGGGCAAGATTATAGGTGCAGGGATCATTGGGCCTCAAGCGACGGAGCTAATCGCCGAGCTAACCTTGGCGGTAAAGCAGGGTCTGACAGCTGCCGACATCGCAGCTACTATTCACGCTCACCCGACCGTGGCTGAGGCGGTGCATGAAGCATCCCTAGCCACCAAAGGTCTGGCGATTCATATTTGAGTAATTTGGTGTAGCATTGAACAAAGGTAGGAACCCGTTGAGGTTTCCTACCTTTATTCTTGTCTGGTACTTTTCTAGCTCTCTTGTCGGGGTTTTTCTAGCGCACTAACCCCGCTACCGTCTCAGCGTCTAACCGCTTTACTACCTCAGTAATCAAGTTAACGGTGGCATCATAGTCATCGCGGTGAATGATGCCGGTGTGGGTGTGGATGTATCGGGTGGGAACGGCGAGGCACACACTGGGAACTCCGGCCTTGTTGAGGTGTACCGCTCCAGCATCGGTACCGCCGCCCATCAGTGTGGCATATTGCAGGGGAATACCTGCAGACTTAGCCGTCTCTATTACCAAGGAACGCAGTCCCCGATGGGCCACCAAGGAGGCATCGGCCACCAGCAGAATCGGGCCCTTGCCCAGCTTGGGCGGAGCGTCCTCTTCCCTCACTCCCGGCATATCCCCGGCAATGCCTACTTCCACCGCGATACAGACATCGGGATCAATTTTGCTGGCCGAGGTGCGGGCTCCCCTAAGCCCCACTTCCTCCTGCACGGTACCAACCCCATAAACGGTGTTAGGATGATCGACACCCTGAAGGTTATTGATCACATCGATGAAAATCCCGCAGCCAATCCGGTTATCCCAGGCCTTGGCCATCAGGTACTTCTCGTTTTTCATTACCTGGAAGCTGCTGTCGGGAACGATGGGATCGCCAACCCGAATGCCAAAGACCTCCTCGGCTTCCTTCCGATCGGCGGCTCCCACGTCAATGAACATATCCTTTTTCTCGACTACTTTGTTCCGATCCTCTGGGGCGAGAATATGGGGAGGCTTAGAACCGATGACTCCAGGAACATCGCCGTTATCGGTACGAACAATTACCCGGTGACCCAAAAGGACCTGGTCCCACCAGCCTCCTAGGGGCACGAACTTGAGGTAACCTTCCTCGGTGATGAAACTGACCATGAACCCAATTTCATCCATGTGACCCGGCAGCATGATCCTGGGACCAGAACTGGTTCCCTCCTTCTTGGCGATGATGCTGCCGAGATTGTCCTGATCTAGTTCTGCCTTGCCCTCAAGATACCGGGCGATTACTTCCTTGACCTCATATTCAAAGCCAGGGACTCCCTTTACTTCCGTTAAATCCTTTAACATCTCTAAGCGTGGATCCATGTTTGTTTCCGTCCTCCTTGTGGAATCAATGCTTCCCGAGTAAGTTCAGGAGCAGGCAGCATAGTGCCGCCTGCCCCTTTCCCGTCTACTAGTCTACCAATACCTGTCGCCGCAATTCCATTGGACAAGGCGTATCTTTATCCAAGGGACGCAGACGCAGTTTGAAGGTTGTCGGCAGCGAATCTACCAGATACTGCGGCAGAGTATCCGGGCCGCAGCTGCCGCTGCCTAAGCCCGACTGACGATAGTCCAAGGTGACAGTAATATTCTCTCGTCGGGTTAGCTCATGGGTATGCCGAGCCTGTTCAAAGTCCTCAATGGTGTAGTGATGGGTGGTAATCTCAAAGAGGGGATCTCCCACCACCAAGAGTCCCACTCGATTATCGTCCATCAAGGCCGCCCAGCGCACATCGGTCTTATTGCCGTTCTCCTGAGGATAGATGTAGGGGAAGTACTGCTCCGATACCGTCCCGGAATACAGCCCCACGGGGTAACCGGCCTTCCGATCCCAGTAGTTTTCCTGGGGTCCCCTGCCATACCAGGCGAACTGTTCAAATTGCCCCGGTATTTCCAGGAGCAATCCCAACCGAGGTAGCGGAGGCATGCTGTCGCCGAATTTCGCCTTCAGCTCAATCTGTACATCGCCGCTGCCCCAAATGTCATACCTGATGGAATAATCGGCGCCTTCATCGACACCCTCGGCCTTAGCTGAGAAAGTGGCGGTGATGGTGACCCGAGCTGGGACCTTCTGCTCAACGTCAAGGGAGACAACCTTCTCCTGTAGGCGATCATACCCGGCTTCCCGCCACATCTTCTCCAGTCGGGGCGCGTCGTTGTCCGTCGGGGCCCGCCAAACGTTAAATTGGGGACCGCTGACGATGAGATCGGTACCTTGGTACCGCCAGGCGGAAATTCTTCCTAAAGTACGGTCAAAGACTATTTCAAAGCCCTCTCCCGTGACGGTAACGGTGTCTCCCTCTTGCTCCCAGCGTACCGGCGGCATCTCAGCTGCCGATAACCGCTGGCCTTCCCCGGACTCTACCGGGACAGCAATTTGCTCCCAGGCCACTTCGTGACCGGCATCGGCCCAGGAAGTAGCTTCCTTGAGGGTAAAGCTGAGGTTAATGAAGTGTTCACTTCCCGCTACAAGTTTGTCTGCCGTAAAGGGAACGGTCAGCACTTCCGACTCGCCGGGTTTTGTGCTTAAGGATGGCAGGGTACCGGAATCGATTACCTTTCCATCTTGCACTAGTTCCCAGCTAATAGCGAGATGACTGAGGTCGGTAAAGTCGTATTCGTTGAACACCTCAACCTGACCCTTTGCCCCATCAATCACCCGGAACTGAACGGGTTGCTGTACCTTGCGGCATTCCCACATACCGGGATGGGGAGTTCGATCCGGGGAAATCACGCCATTGATGCAGAAGTTGAGGTCGTTGATTTCATCGCCGAAGTCGCCACCGTATCCCCAGTATTCCTGGCCGTCCTCGCTGGTCTTGAGCAGACCTTGATCCACCCAATCCCAGATGAATCCCCCAATCAGGCGTTCTTCGCTGCGGATGAGATCCCAATACTCCTTGAGGTTACCGTTGCTGTTACCCATGGCGTGGTTGTACTCACACATCAGGACCGGTCGATCATCTTCGGGGTCCTGGGCTAGGGCCCGCAGGCGTTCCAGCGCCGGATACATCACACTAACTAGATCGACGCAAGAAGAAATCTTGCCGCTGGGATCACTGGTGGTGCCTTCATAGTGCACCGGACGGGTGGGTTCGTTGGCGTGGATCCACGCGGCTAGGGCTTCAAAGTTGGGACCCATTCCCGCCTCGTTACCCATGGACCACATGAAGATACAGGGGTGGTTCTTATCCCTTTCCACCATCCGAATTCCCCGATCCATAATCGCGGTGAGCCAATCGGGATCATTGGCCGGTTCGATCTTGTAGTTGGGGCCGTGATTGACCAGACCATGACACTCGATATCGGCCTCATCGATGACATATAATCCGTACTCATCACAGAGCTCATACCAGCGAGGCTGGTTGGGATAGTGGCTGGTGCGCACCGCGTTGAAGTTAAATTGCTTCATCAGCTTGATATCGGCAATCATGGTTTCTTCGGTGATAGCCTTACCCCGGCGTTCGTCATGTTCGTGTCGGTTGACTCCCTTAAAGAGGACGGGACGTCCGTTGATCAGGATCTTGCCATCTTTGATATCAACCTGCCGGAAACCAACTCTCACTCGTTCCGCCTCAATGACTTTGCCCTGGGAATCCTTGAGCAGGAGAACCAATGTGTATAGATAGGGATCCTCTGCCGACCAAAGGCGAGGCTGGGACACCGGCTCGGCAATGTCGAGGACTTCCTCCTGCCACCGGGGTACCTGCTCCACAGATTTAGCTACACTCTGCTGAAACACCGGTTTTCTATCGGCATCGTATAACTTCAGTTCCACCGTCGCGGGCCCATGGTCGGTCTCGCCATAGTTACGGAGCTTCACCCGCACCTGCAAAGTCCCATCGGTATAGGTCTCATCCAGGGGAGTTTGCACCGCAAAGTCTCGGATATGTAACTTAGGAGTGGCAAAGAGATAAACATCCCTGAAGATGCCGCTGAGCCACCACATATCCTGATCTTCCAAGTATGTACCGGAGGACCAGCGCATTACCTGCACCGCTAACAGGTTGTTGCCGGGCTGGAGGTAGGGAGTGATGTCAAATTCCGCGGGCAACCGACTTCCCTGGCTGTATCCTACCTCAGTCCCATTGACCCACAGGTAAAAGGCTGAATCGACGCCTCCAAAGTGGATGAAGATTTCCCGGCCCTCCCACTCCTCAGGGAGCGTAAAGTTCAGTCGGTACAATCCCGTGGGGTTTTCCTCTGGAACCCGGGGCGGATCCGCGGGAAAGGGATACTTAATGTTGGTGTAGATGGGCTTGTCGTAGCCCTGCAGCTGCCAGTTACTGGGCACTGGGATAGTGTCCCACTGCTCATCGGCAAAATCTGGAGCAGAAAACCCCTCGGGAGCATTTTCCGGCCTATCGACCAGCTTGAATTTCCAATCGCCGTTTAGGGATTTAACCCAGGGAGAATCTCCTCCCGCCAAAGCTTCTTCTTCGCTGCTATAGGGAATTAAAGTGGCGTGGGCCGGTTCTTTGTTTCTCTCCACAAATCTTGGGTCTTCCCATTCGCGGATTTGCCTAAGCACCGTGCGAGCCATCTAGCATTCCTCCTTCTGTCCATAGAAAGGTTACTAACCAGTCGTTACGCTACCAGGCAGTGAGCAGGAGTAGCTTACTGCCCGCCGAAGATTACCCTCAAGTCCCCAGGACACCTAGGCCTGCCCCTCGGGCAGGAGGGGTTTTACATGTCCCATCACCCTAACAGATTCCCATTGTACGCCATTTTTCCTCTCGTCACCCTGGCGGCCTTGGGCCTATCCCTGGCCTCGCCGCAGGCAGAGCCTCCGTCAGCCTTCGACCATGTCCTGGTGCTAGATAGGATTGAAGGAGATTGGGCTGTATTGTATTCTGAGCTCGATACCTGTGTCCATCTGCCGGTCGAAGACCTACCGGCCTTGGCAAGGGAGGGAGATATCCTCCGCATTGCCTTCGACGAAGAAGGCAAGGTACGTACCGCCGAGATTGACTGGGTGGAAACGAGAATCGCGCTGGAGCGCAACCGCTCCCTGCTGCAGAGACTAATCAGCGGGGACTAGAGTTGAATTCAATTAGCATTAACCAGATGGCAGCGGGAAGAAACCAACTCTTCCCACTGCCATTTTCGCTACACTCGAACATCTAAGTGATTGGTCAACGCATAGACCAAGGTCTTGGAGACCTTGTGCCGCCGCCGAATCTCTTCGGGATCGGCGCCGCCGGCCAACAGCCCCTTGACCCAATGGGCGGAGGCTTCGATCTTGGCATTGGCCCAGCCTACCCGTTCCTCATTGACGTGGATCTCCATTTCCCCAGCTTTAATTGCAGCCACCAATTCCTGCTCGTTGGCAATATCTTGGGGAAAGCGAGTGGCAAACATCCCAATGGTGGTCTCGGCGTGACCATCGCTCCCGGCCACCTTCGGTACTTTCAGGCGCTGAGCCAATTGCTCCAGAGGTTCTTGGGTGTACCGGCGAATGTTACTGCTGCGAAACTCAATGGCATCGATGGTAGGAGTCTCAAAGAGGGTATCTGGCACACCATCGTAATAGCGATAGGCATGGGCCAGAACGACGCATCCGCCCCGCTCATCGACGATGTCCAGCAGCTTTCTCACCGGCATATCCCGATAGAACAACCCTTCCTCCAGGACGCCGTATACCAGGAAATGGTCTAAACCACAGGACACCTCAATCCCCCGGAAAATCTTAATCTCGGGAAACTCTGCCCGTAGCTCCTCAATTTCGTCCTTACCCCAAATATGATCATGCTCGGTAATCACCATTCCATCCAAACCGGCGGCAATGGCACCCCGCACCATACTCTGAGGGGTAAAATTACTGCAGGCCGAATAGCGACAGGTGTGGGTGTGTAGATCGATCAGCATCAAATTACTCCTCCATATTGTTTACCTATCTTCATTATTGGTCTTTGTTTCCCAGCAGTTCCTGGAGCAGGTTGCTTACCCGTTCCCGGCGCCGCTGAGTATCCTCGGAGTCCTTGGTAAAGGCTACGTTGATCACATCGCCTTCCCTAGCATATCCAGTGAGCATCTTGGCCGGAACCAAGATCTCACCTAGTTCTCCTTCATCGGGGATCAGGACGACCCAATTGCCCTCCCGGCGATCGTATACTGTCTTGTACCTTCGGGTCATACATTCACCTTCCCATCAGGAAGTATTATTAATCTACTTTCACCCAAGGTTTCAGATTCTCCAGGGTCTTGGCGCCAATGCCCTTGATCTGAAGGAGTTCATCGACGGACTTAAAGGGCTTAGCCCGGCGATGGGCAATAATCCGTTCCGCCAGTACCGGCCCAACCCCCGGCAGCTCCAAGAGTTCATCAAGGGTAGCGGTGTTGAGATCAAGCCTTGAGTCCTGTATCCCTCCCGGGGAAGTACTGGGACCCTTCCCGGTAAAGGTCTCCTTGCCCCTCTGGCTGGTCACCGTCAGTTGACTGCCATCGGTGGCAATCACCACGGTGCCGTGGACATCGGTGCGATAGACGGTGACACCACTGGCCTCTAGTCGCTGGATTACTTCCCTTGAGGGGTGATTGTAGCGATTCCCCGCCCCGACACTGATCACCGCCACCGTCGGTGAAAGGACCTGCAAGAATTCCGGTGAGGTGGAGGTAATGCTGCCATGATGCCCCACCTTGAGGACATCGACATCCAGCGCTACGTTAGCTTCAATCATCTCCAACTCCGCCGGTGTTTCTGCGTCTCCGGTAAAGAGAAAGGCCACCTCGCCAAAGTCCAGGCGCAAAACCACACTGTTGTTATTGAGATCGTCATAGAGCAGCTCTTGGGGATGCAAAACCGTGAGGAGCGCTCCCCCACCTAATTCGTAGACCTGTCCCCGCCGAGCCAGGGAAAAGGGAATTTGCCGCTCCTTAATGGCCAGCAATAACCTTTCGTAGGTAGCCGAGGTATGAATCTGACCATCGGCGATGATGGATTTGATCGGGAAATTCTCTACCACCGGTAACAGCCCACCAATGTGGTCGGCATGGGGATGGGTCATAACCATCAGCTCCAGTTGGTCCACTCCCTGTCCTTGCAGGTAGGGAACTAGGGTCCGTCGCCCCGGTCCCGCTTCTCCACCGTCGATTAGTACCCATTTCCCCGTGGGACTGGAGATGGCGATGGCATCACCCTGACCGATATCAATGATATGTACCGCCAGCTCCGTTGCCCCGACCCATGCCGGTAAGACAGTAACAAGTACAACTGCAAGCAAAAAAACTGCCAGTTTGCGAAGACGCTGCTGCAAGTCTTCCCACCTCGTCCTTCTGCCCCAATCTGTCCAGCAAACCTACTGTCTTCAATTCCCTTCCAGCCCTTTGTTACCTTCGATTCCGGCGGTTCTTGTCCTGCCATAATTTGGGACAACAGAGGCTGTCAAGCTGGGATCGCGGTGTGGGCAAAGGAAGGAAAACATGATAAGATCAGAAGGTGTGAATCTTTGACCACTACATCTATGAGAGGACACCGGTTATGTTCAAATCTAATCCTTTGTTTAACACCTTGGTGCAGCTGAAGGGCAATCCCAGGGCCTGCGTCTGGACAGAGCCCCTGTGGGGAATTCCCTTTAACCTTTACGCACCCTATGCCTCACTGTACATGATTGCTCTGGGGGTGACCACCAGCCAGGTGGGATTGATCGCCAGTCTGGGGATGTTTGTCCAGGTATTCTCAGCCCTGGTCAGCGGCGCCATTACCGACAAGCTGGGAAGAAAGCGGACTACTTTCATCTTTGATCTTATCTCCTGGAGTATTCCCTGTCTCATCTGGGCGGTGGCCCAAAACTTCACCTACTTTGTCATCGCGGCGATTATCAATGGCCTTTGGAGAATTACCGCCAACTCCTGGAGCTGCCTACTGGTGGAGGATGCCAACCCCGATACCTTAGTAGACATCTTTTCCTGGACCCATATCGCGGGGCTTTTGGCAGCCTTTGTCGCTCCCTTAGCCGGGGTTTTTGTCGGCAGGTACGGATTGGTCCCCACGGTGAGGGTGCTGTATCTCTTTGCCTTTGTCTCTATGACGGCCAAGTTTGTCATCCTCAATGTCTTTGCCACGGAGACCAAGCAGGGGGAAATTCGCCAGCGAGAAACCGCGAACCAGAGCATCCTCTCGATCCTGGGGCAATACGGTGAGGTAATGCGCCAAATCCTGCAGGCTCGACAAACTCTCATCAGCCTGGGGATTATGTTGGTGATGAGCATCTGTACCATGGTCAACGGCACCTTCTGGGCGATTCTCGTCACCGAAAGGCTGCAAATCCCCCAGCAGAACATCGCCATGTTTCCCTTCGTCAAGTCCGTGGTGATGTTAGGGTGCTTCTTCTTTGTAATGCCCAAGATCAGCCGCCTGCACTTTCGCCGACCGATGCTGACGGGTTTTGCCCTCTTTATTCTCAGCCAGCTGCTCTTAGTCTCCTCACCAGTGGGAGGCTATGTCATCTTGCTGGTCAGCATGGTGCTGGAAGCCTGCAGCCTGGTCTTAATCCAACCCTTTATGGACTCCTTGGTTGCCCGGTCTGTAGATGCCAGGGAACGGGCTCGCATCATGGCGCTGCTCAACGTGGTGGTGATCAGCTTGACCTCACCCTTTGGCTGGCTGGCCGGACTGATGGCGGAGGCGGATCAGAGACTGCCCTTCATGATGAACATCGGCCTGTTTGTCCTCGGGGCGATCTTGGTTATCCAGGCGGCCAGGTTTTTCAAACCCCAAGAGCCAGCAGCTTCGGCCTCTTAACATTAAGCCGTGCAAGATAAAAACCCCCAGGCAGGGAGCTAGGCCCCTTGCCTTGGGGGTTTTTTGCTGGTTCTTACTCAGAACTGTCCCCAGTCTCCCGCCTGGCCCGGGGAGGCCTGGGACCATAGTATTGAAAGAAATTTACCTTGATGTTGCCGTGATAGAGCTTGCGGCGCTTGGAGGCGACCCGACCAAAGAGGCTTTCAAAGCGGGGGTGGGAAGTCAAGATGTAAAAGGACCAAGTGTCCAATCGGGAAAAGATCTTGCCCATATCCCGATACAGGGTTTCTACCTCCTTTTCCTCGCCAATCCGTTCACCATAGGGCGGGTTGCAGATAATCTTGCCGTATTTCTTGCTGGAACTTAGCTGCCGCACATCCATAGTCTGCAGGTGAAGGTCCTCCTCTACCCCTGCCTCCTTAGCGTTGCGCCGAGCCACCTTCATCACCCGATCATCGATGTCGGTGCCGATGATCTGGAGGGGCTGGTCGTAATTGGCCCGGTCATGGGTTTCCTGACGAGCCTCCCACCACAACTGCTTGGGGATCACCGGCCAGTTTTCACTGACAAACTCCCGGTTCATTCCCGGAGCAATGTTCTTGCCAATCAGTGCTGCCTCGATGGGGATGGTGCCGGAGCCGCAGAAGGGATCAATTAAGACGGTGTCTGGCCGCCAACGAGAAAGGATGATCATCGCCGCAGCCAGAGTCTCCTTGAGGGGAGCGGTACCGATAAAATCCCGATAGCCCCGCTTATGTAGGCCAGGGCCGCTGGTATCGATGGTCAAGGTAGCAACGTCTTTAAGAAGGGCCACCTCGATTTTGTACAATGGGCCATCCTCGGGAAACCACTGCCTTTTGTACTGCTGCTTCATACTCTCCACCACGGCCTTCTTGACGATGGCTTGGCAATCGGGAACGCTGTAGAGTGTGGACTTAACAGACTTACCGGTGACAGGAAACTCAGCGTTTTCCGGTATCCATTGGGCCCAGGGCAAGGCCTTGGTTTGTTCGAACAATTCCTCGAAGGTAGTTGCGGTAAACTCCCCGACCTTTACCCGGACCCGATCCGCGGTCCGCAGCCACAGATTGGTCCGACAAATGGCCTGTAGGTCAGCAGTAAAGGTCACTTTGCCGTTTTCAACGGACAGGTCAGTATACCCCAAATCCCTCAGCTCCTGGGCTACCACCGCTTCCAGCCCAAAGGTTGCCGTCGCGATTAACTCAACTTTTTCCATGTTATCTCCTCACAATATTGCTGTAAAAAGTGCTGGTCACAAAAGTAGATTGTAAAGTGCTTCACGCTATTTGGCTAGTAGTTTTTCCCTTCCCGCCTCCCCTTTGCTGCAGCTGCTAGACTTAGCAGTACCCTTTACCAAGTCTTTAGCCGGATATTTTCTTTTCTTCAGCCTATTTTGAAAAAATAACCAGGACAAACCCAACTTGTGGAGAATTGATTTTGTAACACACGGCACTATTAGGTCTTTGCTGTTTGCTCTGAGATTATTTTGGTGCCGAGTTCTCTAGTTGCACACATCAGAATACACCGTACTTCGCCATAAGCAAAGCACACCACGGGGCTGCTCGGTGGTGTGCTTTGCTTCTTTTCTCCCTCCAGTAGATAAAACGCTTTCCCCCATCACCGCCCTGGCGACGATACCTAAACTATCGGGGCCTTCATCTAATATCTATCCGCTCATTGCATGGAAAAGCCCGAGCCAACAAGCTCGAGCGTTAGGATAGCGATCTTAACCTATCCACTTAGTCTTAGTCTAGTACCAGCTCCCTCGCCTACCTACAGAGGCTTGAGGGAATGGGTGGCTCGGTCAAAGCCCATGCCGTCAAAGGCTCCCAGTAGTGAGGTGGTGATCCGCAGGCAGAGCTCATGCTCGCCGAAGGTCTCCTCCGGTAGGGACCACACATAGGGGGACCAGGCTCTACAGCCCAGACTCTTCCCGTCTAGAAGCAGCTCGCAGGTCTGATCAAAGTCATCGCTATCTAATACCAGCTGGCGGCACTGCTGTGGTAGCCGAATCCTGCGGCGATAATCAATCTTACCCACATAAAAGGGCAGCCCCGGGCCCAACAGATCATTGAACCGTCCTTCTCGAATTGGATCTGCCAGCCGATGGCCATCCCTGACGGCAAAATCCCCTGCCAGGTACAAGGGACTAACCAAACCGTCGTACTGCTCCTCTACCTGAATGCAAACAGCGATGACATTTCGCCCTTCCTTCAGCCAAGGGGTGATCTCCGCGGCCAGATGGGTCGGGAGGAAAATCCCTTCAGATTTCCAATGTTCTCTAGGAATTTCCCACCCATTGACAAAGACCTGCCACTTTCCCAACAGTCCCTTGGGCTCCCGGACAAGGTAGATGGGGCTGTTGCACTCAAGTTCAAAGTCGGATCGATACCACAGGTTCAGCCCGGAAGGTAACAGGATCTTCGGCACCGCTCCGAAGGCATCGGACAGCTCAATACTAACGGGCAGCTGGCTATCCCGGATCTGGGTAATCCCGGTCTTGGGGGTGACCACAGGCCACTGGGAGGTATCATAGGCTGGGTCCGCCAGATCTAGATCTTCGTCAAGCACTGCCTGCATCTGCCAATGCCCCAAGCGGCAGAGATTCTTTGCCTTCAGGGTAATACTCCACTGCCCCTCGGTATCAATACGATAGACTCTTGCAGTTGGTAATTGCTGCCTTTCAACGGGCTTGAAGTGGAGAAAATAAGATTGGTACCGGTCAAAGTCTAGAGCAAAGGTGCTTCCTGTAAAGCTAGGGTCATCCAAGGGCTGGGACTTATTGGTCACTAGGTCAACTAGGGAAACTCCCTCAACGGGCCTCGATAACTGGATTTCAGCGGTAAACTGCTGGCCGCTGGTATTCACCAAGAAGCAAGCCTCATCCTCACCCTTACGGTACCGCAGGAACAAAACCTCCCGCAGCTCCTCTCCCTGGGCGGGATCAACTATTCGCACCCATCGCCCAGCTATCTCTTCTAGGTGCCGCTCCAACTCGGCAAAGCCGTCATTTGCCTTGAGGCTGCCCCTGGTGGCATACCAGGCAGTCCTTCCCCGGTGGAACCAATTCCCGCCGGCAGTGGCGGCCAAGTAGTCCTGCCCAGCTTGGCAAGGGTTCACCTCAAAGAGCGCAGCAATCTCTTCTACCCCTTTGGCTCCTGGTTCAATTTGTTCAAAGGGCAAGGTGCCAAGGAAAACAACGTGAACTCCCGCCTCGATGGCAGCCAAGAGAACTTCCGCCGCCCTCTCCTCTAAGTTGGTGGTGGGAGGAAGGATGATCACTTCGAAGGGGTTGTCTCCAAGTTTCAGCCTGGAGCCCTCCAGCCGACCTCTGGTAAGCAGCTGCGGATCGGCGATATGAAATTCCCAGTGATGCCGCAACAACTTCTCCTGAAGATACTGCCAGTCCTCCAGCAATTGTTCCGTCAGGGGATCGCCGGGGTAGCGGGTCCAAAGGGAGGTGACAGGATCTAACACCAGAATCTTGGCGGGTGCGTATCCACCGGACAGCCGGGCGCAGAGATGGCTGGTATATTGCGCCAGCTGATCATAGTGCTCCCAATAGGGATTTTGCCAGAAGGAAGAGGGTGGTGCATCGTGTTTGGTCAATCCGTCGGTGGTATAGAAAAACCCGTGGGGCACTATGAGGTTGATCCCCTGCACCGCCAGCCAGTCGGTGATCCACTTCATGTCTTGGATGGTCATGTCCCAGCCGATACTGTGGAAGGCTTCGCACAGAACCTCCGGTTTATGTAAAAAGTGGGCCGCTGAAGAGACTAACTTAGGGTTACTGCGATAATTCAGGGATCCCAAGGGCACCTCCGCCCCCACCTTCAAGTGGCCGGCGTCGATTCCAGGAATATCCATGTATTCCAGTTGGGTACTGCGCAGGATGGGCTTTTCCCCGGCGTACTTGATCCCATGGCGGGCACACCAGTCCTGGACGGGGCGCTCAAAGCTGTTAATGAAGGCACTGAGAAGAGTTTTGCGAAAATCGTAGCGTACCTGGGCTCCACCGGGCACATCGGCCACTAGAGCAGGAAGGTGGTCAACTAGTTTATAGCCATTTAGTTTCTCAAAATACTCCGGCAGACAAGGAGACCAGGGAATTCCCATCCCCGTTAACGCCCCGCCGGCACTGATCTCATCGACAAAGACCGCCTCAATCTCCCGGAAAAGCTCCGAACCCAGTTGGTCTAGGTAGCGCTGGTAGGTGGTGGTCAGGAAGTATTCGATGGCCTTAGGGTTGAGGACATCGATATAGTAGCCGAAGTACTTAAAGGGCTGAACGATACACTCCAGGAAGATGAAAATCTGCCAATTTCCCGGAGGACATTGCCAGACAAGGCGCTTCACTGGATTGCCGGTGAAATAGCGGGAGCGGTTATACTGGGACAGGCCCGTGTCCTGATAGATCTGCTCTTCTTGATAGGAGCCGATGTACTCCCTAAGATCGATGCTTTCCTCCCAAGCCACAACGCCATCCTTGACGGGATAGGCCTTGGCAAAGACCACCCTTCCCCAGGCCAGCCTGCGGTCAACAACGGCCTCGCCTTGCACCTCAAGGGTAATCCGCCGCAGCTCTCTGGCCAAGTACTGTGGGTGATCTAAGAATACCTCTCCCCCACTGGCTCCACTGGGATAGGGATACTCGTCATTAAACCAAACCCGAAGCCCCAGTTTCTTACCGGTCTCCACCGCCAACTTGACCTTACGAAACCACTCCTTGGATAGATAGGGTACCGTCAACCCCTGGCGGGGATGAATAGAGAATCCGGCCACCCCTTGCGCGCCCATCGCCTCAATCTGGGCAACTATTTGAGAATCCTCCATATCGCCATTCCAAAACCAGAAGGGAACTATGCCCCGTCCCTTGTCCCCAACCCTTGCAGCCATCTGCATTATCACTCCTTGTAAGGATGATGCGGAATATCGGAGAACACCGTAGAGCAGCAAAATCAACCGTGGAGTGAGACCCCAGGGTCCCAACTCCACGGTAAGCTATCGATGAATCAAGTTTAGCCCTTCTCCTCTAGTCTTGGAAGAAGAACTGTTCTGGATTGGCACTGACGGGCCAGGCCATGGTAAAGGCTCCTACCTCCGGTACATTCCTTAGATTCTCTTTTGCAATACAGATATTTTTCGGAATGCTGACGGTACCAATCATCCAAAGGTTTTCCCCATTGATTTCCATAATCTCCCTTTCTAGAGCCAAACGTTCCTGGGAATCACTGGTGGCCAGAGCTTTCTCATAAAGATCATACAATCTCTTGATTTCCGCTGGAGGCTCCTCGCCGCTTCTGCCCCCTGACTGATACCACTGACCGTAGAAGGGAGCAAAGATGCTGGTGGACTGAATGGGGATGTACCAGTGGGCTTGGAACAGCGGATACATCCCACCGGAAGCGTCCTGCATCATCACGTCATGTTCTCCGGCTTCCTTCCTGGTTTCAAAGAGGCTTCTCTCCTCTGCCTTGACCACAGCCCTAATGCCCACCTTCGACCAGTAGTCGGCAAAGAGCTCAGCCGTCGTGACTTGTTCTTGACTGACGCCGGAGCGCACTTCGATATTAATGACAATTGGCTGTCCATCGGGACTGAGACGATAACCGGCGCTGTCCCGTTGGGTCAATCCTATTTCGTCTAACAGCTCGTTGGCTCTAGCTGGATCATACTCGGTATAGCGTCTGGCTGTGGATTCATCATAGGCCGGCGAGCCGGGAGTAAGGAAGGGCTGTTGGGGAGCTCCAGCACCTAGGAAGACCAGTTCATTAATCTCGTCCCGATCTATGGCCAGGGATAGGGCTCTGCGAAAACGGGAGTCGTTAAACAGGGGACGAAGAACTGGGTTCTTGGTGTTGAGGTTGAAGTAGAGAACCGCGGCACCGGCATAGTCTGAATTCCAAAGCAGCACGCGATATTTGCCGGACTCTGCATTTTGCATCAGCAAGGGGAAATCCAGCCAGCGGTTATGGAAATGCCTAATTTGAAAGTCGATCTCTCCCGAGATAGCCTTCATTACCATCAATTCCGTATCGGAAATCAATTGCTGGGAGACACGGTCGATATAGGGGAGTTGGTTTCCTTCTGGATCCACCTTCCAGTAATAGGGATTTCGACTGGCAACGAAGCGCGCACTCGGTCGTGCGTCCACCTTCCAAGCGGTAATGACGGGATAGTCGGGATTGTTGAAGGCGCTGTTCTTGTCGGTAAACAACTGATTCCAGGTACTAAAGCCTGCTTCCCTGGTCTGCCGCTCCAATTCTTCTTGGTCCGCGTAATTGATGTGGAACTGTTTCAAGTAATGCTTGGGAGCATAGATATTGCCGAATTCCGCCAGTTGATAGGGAAACCATCCATAGGGCTCGCTGAAGCTAATCTTGACGGTGTAGTCGTCGATCTTCTCTACCTGCAGCAACTCACCCTTAAAGGACCAAAGGGAGGGCGGAACGGGATTCAGTTCCTTGTTCAGGATGATGTCTTCGTACCAAAAGAGGATGTCATCCGCGGTAAAGGGGGTACCGTCGGACCACTTCATCCCCTTTCTCAGATGAAACACAAACACACGGCCATCTTCTAATACTTCCCAAGCCCGAGCCACATTGGGACGAAGCTGGACATACTCTCGGTCCCATCCAATCAGGGGCTCCCGAGTGAGTCGCTCCCATCCGGCGGCATCGGAGGTTCCAAAATACGTCCGATTCAAAGTTCCACCATACCTGCCGATCTCCTCCACCGGCTCCACAACCAATGGGTCATCGGGAAGGCGTTCCTCTACAGGAGGTAATTTACCAAGCTTGACCAACTCCGCCAACTCCGGGGCTTCCTTTGCAGCCCATGCCGCTGAAGCAAAAGCAAAACAGAGCACCGCTACAATGAAAAAGACACTCCCGATCACTTTGCCAACAAGCTTCAAGTCATTCCCTCCTTGATTTACTTGCTTACCCGAAGAAACTAGCTAAATTAAGCTCTCCCCCCTACTCCAAATGAGTCTTTTTTCTTGCCACTAAATTCTAATCCCGTCTACCGGGCATTATGCCATCAAAGGCGGCTATCATCACCGAAGCTGACCTTACCTTCTGACAAATATTTTCCGAAACTTCCATTTATTTGCTCTTTTTTGCTTTTCACACAGGGATTAAGCAGTGTTGGGTAGAACAGTGAACTATGTAACGACTTCCAGGTGGAAGGCATTCCGTCTAGCTACTAAGATTGACTCAATATAACCCTCTCCTCTTCAGACGACAGGAGGCACTTTACAGTGCCTCCTGTTGTATCT